>CAYRAD010000244.1:0-4748 GCA_964422135.1 uncultured Vicingus sp. | reverse complement strand
CTATAAATACAAAGGTCTTAAAAAATTCTAATACTTTTTATGGAAATAATTTTTTTGATACATCTAATTGATAAAACCAATAAAAAAAGCCATGAAAATATTCATTAAAAAAAGACTACGAGACATAATTATCGCTACGCCTTTCGAAAAAGAAATTCCAGTGCAAAAAGTTGTAAAATGGGCGAAACTGTTCGTTTAACCACCGAGGAAAAAACAAGCACGACAAATGCTGGAGCAGCACAGGAAAAATTAAAATCAATAAGTAAACAAAAACGTCATTGCGAGCGAGGTACGAGTGAAGCAATCTCGTTAATGAATATGAGATTGCTTCGTTATTCGTTCCTCATTCCTAGCAATAACGAAACCAAAAAGTAAATATGTTTAGTTTAAGAGACATGAGAAAACAGAGAAATATCATAGCATTCATTAGTCTTTTGGTATTTCTCTGCTTGCGTGTTATTTGCTATGGACAACAGCTCCAAAACCCATCTTTTGAAGGAATTACAGGGATAGCTATCACTCCCCAACAATGGCAATCTTATGGAAAATCAAGCTCGCCAGATACGCAACCCGGAGCATGGAATGTCTATCGTAGTGCTAACCATGGAGGAACATATATGAGTATGGTTTGCAGAGGAATTAGCATTATTGACAATTATTTATGGGAGGCATGTTCGCAACGTTTAACTTCACCACTAGAAATAGGAAAATTGTATCATTATAGCATAGATTTATCGTATAGTAAAAATTTTATTGCAGACACTTTTCACTTTAACCAACCAGCCATGTTAAAAATATGGGGAGTTAATTCTTCTGGTCAGCCCAAAGAATTATTGTGGGAAAGCCAAAAAGTTACTGCCAATTGGCAAACCTATTTTTTTGATGTACAACCTACACAATTTACAGAAACTATAATTTTAGAAGCTTATTATCAGCATTTCCCTAAGTACAATGGTAATATACTCATTGATAATTTTCAATATTACCCTGAATTGCCAACACCTAATGAAAAAGACACCATTATGCACATTGCAATCGATTCTGTTGTTAATGTTGATGAGAATTATTCAATAGTGTTAGATGAAAATGGTTTTCCAACTAAAATTGATGACAGAGCCGTAAAACAGCAACGAGAAATAACATTTACAGGAAATCATATTACCATTTCAGTTTGGGATAACCAATCTGTAGATGGAGATATTGTTTCGTTGTTTTTAAATGGGAACCCTATTTTAAATGAATTTACGATAAGTAAAGAAAAGCATTTAATACAACTTAACGTAGAAGAGGGTACAGACTATTACTTAACCTTATTTGCTCATAATTTAGGTAAAATACCGCCCAATACGCTTTCGTTATTAGTAAGTGATGGTAAAAAGAAAAAATTTATTCGCTTAAGCTCCAATTTAAAAGCATGCAGTGCTGTTAAAATTAAAATTGCTCGGGAATTGGTGGATAATTTTTAGTTTATTCTTGGAGCTGGTCTTGTCCAATTGACTATATGTTGAACAATGCATTCATAATAATCTAATACTATTTTTTCAATGTTTTCAATAAACTTTTTATTGCTAGAAAAACTTGCACCAAAACTATTTATCCAAACTATATGAAATGCTTGTATTTCTTTTCCTTTAGCTAATTCTTTTAATTGGTCTAGTTCAGAAAGTTTTACTTTTAAATTAGCTTTGGCATATTTTACATCAGCTTCAACCCAAATATCTTTACTTAATTTATCAAATAATTCTTCGTTTTTCTTTTTACAGTTGTCTAACTGTCTTGCAATCCAAGAAATCCTAGCAACCAAACCTTTATCCAAAGGGGGTATTGCTTTTATTGACATATTTACAGTCCTTCTTTCAAACTCATTAATAATCTTAATGTCAGAAACAGAATTCTTTACACTTAATTTACCTACAATGTAATTGTCTTTAACTAATCTACTTATATCTTTCTTAAGGCTATCTTTAGTTTTTGAAGAAGATTTAACATGAACCCCTAATTTTCTACTCATTAAAAGCGCCATATCTTTTTCTTCTTCATACCAACTTAAAACAGCGTCTTCTATATATGAATCAGATACTTTTAATACTTTTTGAGCCCTAACATTTTCGGCTAATTCTTTCCAACCTGCTTTCATTTGTGTATAACCACGTACTCCAGAAATAGGATTAGACATGTACACTAATACTTCACGCATAATTTCTACTTGGTCTTCATCTTCAATGTTTTTATCATTTTTAAATAACAATAATTCGCCATTGGTTAATAGATAAGTCCATGAAAAGTGATATAAAGAAACATTTTTAGGTACTTTAACTTTTACTGGTGAATGAGAGGAATCTGCAACAAATTCATTTGATACAGTTACCAAATTTTGAACTCCTAATTTTTTAGAAATATTAATATAGGTTTGAATTTGTTTTTGGTCTATTCCATTATTTTTGTTTTTCATTTCAAAAAAAGCTGCCTCTCGAATCACACCTTTTATTACAATAATTATTAAACCATCAATTCTAGATTTATCTATTTCAGGGAAAGATGCTTCTGTGAAATAGTACATTTTACCATTTCTACTAAGTTTTATCTCCTTAAATAACTCATCTCTATATTCTTTTACTAACCTAAGTGTAGATAGGAATATAGAAGTAAGTGCCATTTCATCACCAGTCTTAAGAGTAGGAATCAATCTTGCAGGCTGCACCTTAATTTGCCCTGACTGAACAAACAATTCAAATTCTTCAAATTTTAATCCGACAAGTTTTGTAAGTTTCTTTTTTATCATTGAGGAATATTTAAAAAACTAAAGTAATAAAATTTTACGAAAATTCTACAGCAGTCATAATTAGATTATGATCAGAAAGCAATACACCATTTTGTGTTGGACGTTCAATGGTTTGGGCTTGTGTTGGTTGACAATCTTTACCTGCCAACCAATCTATTTTTAGTGGTACACAACCGTTCCAAGGTCTGAGCTTTCGTTCTAAAATTTTTAATAAAAAACCAGGAATAAATACTTTCGATTTTTCGTTGTGCAACAAATCATTGATATCGTAATAAATAGTGCCTTTTGTTCTGTCGTTAAAAGATTCAAAATTATAACCATTGTTTAATAAGCTATCAAACATGGGTTTGTCAAATTTCAATTCTGGAGTCATGTAATGCTCAATAGCACCTTTAAAACCAACTGTAAAATATTTAGTTATTATTTGCCAAGCCAATTCTCCTTTTTTACGAAACTGAAAAGTAGAGCAGTTAAAATCTCCTCCAACAACTTGAGCATCGCTTTTGGTTATTGCTTTTAAAATACCTTCTAATTGGCTGGCTCTGTCTTGGTTGGTAGAACTTAAATCGATATGAATAGCTCCTAAACCAAGTGTTTTTGCTCCAATTTGAAGTTGAGCTACCAGCCCTTTTTTGCAACCCAAACGTTTTTCGGAACTATGAAAAACTTCTTTTACAGGAGGTACTTCAACTCCTTTTGCCATTACAATTGGATAGTTAGATAAAATGGCCGTTCCATGCAAAGCAGTGGTGTTTTTTTCGGAATGCGATGTTTCTCCAATAGCTCCTTTTCCTAACACCAAATAGGAGGGAGCAAAGCAATAATTCATGCCTAAGGCTTCGGCTAATTCTTTTGCTACGTTTCGGTTAGCTGTTCTTCCCATTCCATTATCACACTCAATTGCTAGAATTACATCGGCATCTTTTAATTTCTCATTAGCTTTAAAATAAGCAATTATGGCATCTAACTGTTTTCCTCTTTCAATATTCCAAGAAACAATTTTGATGTTTTCTTTTTGAGGAAAATTTTCAGATAAGGTATTATCCCATTCTAAACCATTGATAACAGCATTAATTTCATTTTGATGGGTTGTATAAAATGAAGAGTTTAAAAATTTCTTTTTCTTTTTAAATGATTTTATTGCTTCATAATGTTGGTGAAGCTCATGGAGTAATAATTTTTTTCCTTCAATCTGATTCATTCGTTTTAATAGGCTTAAAGTAGTAAAATTAGGATAATATATAAATGAAAAATATGTTGCATTGATTTTTAAAAAGTATAATCCCCATTACTCAGCGTAGTATTCACTACGCTGTACTATAATAATTAGATTTCATCTATTTCAATTAAACTTTCCAATTCTGCAAAATTGGTGGCACTTGAATACAAATACTCATAATCTTTCTGAACCAGACCAGCCCTTACAGGATTTTGATGTATGTAGTCTATTCTGCTCTCGATCATTTTATTCGTACTTAATTCAACTGCATGATTCTCATGTGTCCAGAATTGTATTTCATTGTTGCGTTTATTATATTTTGCATGATATTTAAAAACCAGCATTAACCATTCTTTCCGACTTTCATCTATTTTGGCTACAGTTTTTAATATATTTACTGATGTGTGCCTTTTAAAATCTCTGATTATATCCGATAAAATGTTCTCGGTACTGAGGATACAATGTACATGATTACTCATGATGACATAACTGTGAATCTTTAAATTTTTATTTTCGCGACAATAATTTAAACTGTCAATTATAATGTCTCTGTATATTTTTCGGGTAAAAATATCTACCCAACCAACTACCTGAAATGTTAAAAAATGTACTGCTTGTTGATCTTTTATTTGATATCCATCTGGCATAAATCTAATGTTGGCAATAAAAATCAATTTTATTTATTGCTATATAGCAAATGCTATAAAAATACAAAAAGTGTAGCGAATGCTACACTTAGTTGTTTAT
>CAYRAD010000243.1:0-4748 GCA_964422135.1 uncultured Vicingus sp. | reverse complement strand
TTTTGTGAGAAGAAAGGGAATGTGCCTGAAGAATAAGTGTTTCCACCATAAAACATCCAATATTCATTTCCCATTTTTACAACATTTGGAGCATAGATTAATTTACTGTCAAAATCGCCACTATTACCTATGTCTAGAGCAAGAATGGGTGAAGACCAATTTATTCCATCTAAAGACTCAGAATATAGAACTCTATATCTAAAGTCTGAAATCCCACTGCATGTTGGATTTGAACAACCTAATCCAATACACCAAATCTTAAAAATTCCACTAATTGAATCATAAATTAGAGAAGGTTCAGCTACAGAACCAAATAAGTAATTAATTGTGTCTGGCATACCTCCTGAATTAGAGGGTATCCGAAGTACCGGGTCACTATTTTGATACAGAGGGTTTATATCATTTGTTGGGTCATTGTATTTTGTAAAATTTATACCATCGCTAGAATATGCCAAGCCCATCTGATATATTTCAGTAGGGTAAAGTCCTGAATTTAAGGCACCTAAAACTGTTGTGTCGTGTTGACCTCCAGAGTAATAAAGCATATACTTCATAGAGTCTGGGTTTGAAGGGACATAGATAACTCCAGGTGTTTCGACATCTATTTCGTCCCAACTACCTGCTGGGCCAGTACTAAGGACCGGATAATCTGTTTTTTCTATCCAATTATTTCCATCTAAAGAAACAGCGGTTCCAATTTGTGTTTGTACGCCATAATTAGTAGTCCCATAATACATTCTAAGGCTATCATTATTCCAATGAATTACCCATGGGTCTGTTTTCCATCTTGTCCAAAATTCATTTGGATTTGTAGTGTTTAAGGTGTCAATAACTGGGTTATTTGGGTATTTGATGTAAGATTGTGCTGATGTATTAAATAGAATAGATAGACCAAACAGAAAAACTAGTATAGCTTTTTTTATAAACATAATAATATATTGAACATAATGGTCAAAAGTTAAGACGAGTTTTGATAAAGTGAAGATATAAAAAATCATTCAATTTATTGAAACTAGACTCTTTAAAAATTCTTTTTTACACTTGTTTGGAGATGTTAGCCTATGTGTTGGAGGCAATACCAATAGGGTGTTAAGTAAGAGTTTAGTATCTTTTAAGTGCATTTATAGTTGATTATTTCAATAAGTCATTTTTTTGGTAGTAGGATTTTTTAATCATTTCCGAGAAAACTATTGCCATATTATTTATGAGGACTATCTCAATTGGGCCTTAAGATCTGTTTCCAAAATTTTAATAATTCTGTCCATTATTTTATCGATCTTGGTATCGGTTAATGTTTCATTTTTATCCTGAAATTTAAAACTGATTCCGTACGATTTTTTACCGGCTTCTAAATTTTTGCCTTCATAAACATCAAACAAATTGATTTCTTTTAGCAATTTGTTATCTTGTTTTAGGGCTAATTCTTTTATAGCAGCATATTGTACATTATTGTCTATCAACAGAGCCAAGTCTCTTCTAACAGAAGGAAATTTGGATACTTCTTTAAAAACCACTCTATTCATAGCAGTCAGTTTCATTAGATTGTTGAAATTAAATTCAGCATAAAATACTTCTTTGTCAATGTTAAATTGTTGTTGTGTCGGATTGTTGATTTTACCAAATTGAACCAAATCAATATTGTTGACAATATATTTTAATCCATAAGACAACTGATTTAAATCTGTTTCCTGTACTTTTAGCCTGAAACAATCCAGCCCTAATTTTTCAAGAATAGACTGCACTATTCCTTTTAAATCGTAAAATGTTACATCATTGGTAGTAGTATTCCAATTTTCGGAATTATTTCTGCCGGTTAATAGTAAACTTAAACAGAACTCCTCTTTAAATCTATTTTCCTTTTTAAAGTAAGTTTTTCCCAATTCAAATAGCTTTAAATCACTGTGTTTTCTGTTTTGGTTATAAACTATTGTTTCTAAGCCGTTAAATAGCATAGATTGTCTCATTACATCCAAATCTCTGCTTAAGGGATTTTTAATTTTAACCAACTCATTTGCTGTTTCTTTGTAATAGTTAGAACTTGTTAACGAATTGGAAAGTATTTCGTTGAAGCCATTGGAAACCAACAAGTCAGAAATGATATTAGTTACTTTTTCTTTGTCGGGTTTGGTTCTGTACGCTAAAGAAGATTTAAGCACATTTGGAATTTCAATATTATTGTATCCGTAAATACGAAGCACTTCTTCAATCACATCAACTTCTCTTTGCACGTCAGCTTTAAAAGGGGGAACGGAAAGTTTTAATCCTTCTTCATTTTCAGATGTAATTTCTATCTCTAAAGAGCTAAGGATATTTTTTATTACAGTTCTGTCAATAGATTTTCCGATTAAACGATCGCAGTTTAAATAATTAAAATTAACCTCAACATTATTGATGGGTTGTGGATAAACATCAATTATTTCTGATGAAATGTTTCCTCCGGTGATTTCTTTAATCAAACCGGCGGCTCTTTTTAAGGCATAAACAGTAATATTCGGATCAGCACCTCTCTCGAACCGGAAAGAGGCATCTGTATTTAAGCCATGTCGTTTGGCTGTTCTCCGGATAGAAACGGGGTTAAAATAAGCACTCTCTAAAAAGAGGCTTGTGGTTTTTTCAGTAACTCCTGAGTCCAATCCTCCAAATACTCCGGCAATACACATTTCATTTGTGGAATTGCAAATCATTAAATCATCGCCTGATAATTCTCTTTCAATCTCATCGAGGGTAATGAATTTGGTTTTGTCTTTTGCTCTTCGAACTATTACTTTGTTCCCTGAAATTTTATCAGCATCAAAAGCATGGAGAGGCTGACCAGTTTCGTGTAGTACAAAGTTGGTAATGTCAACTACATTGTTAAGGGGTTTTAAGCCTATGCTTTTAAGCCTGTTTTTTAACCAATCTGGTGATTCTCCAACCTTAATATCACTAATGGTAATTCCTGAATATCTCGGGCATAAATCTGCATCTTTAACTTCAACAGAGACGGGCAGATTGGTATTGTCAATTTTAAATTCCAGCACCGAAGGTTTTAGTAAATTAATTTTTTCAGCTTGACTTAAAACAGTTACTATATCTCTGGCAACGCCAATATGTCCGGTAGCATCAGACCGATTGGGGGTTAGCCCAATCTCATAAACAAAATCATCTTCAACATTAAAGTAATCTTTGGCTAAGGTTCCGGTTTTAACGGTAGGTTCTATAATCATAATACCGTCATGAGATTTACCGATTCCAATTTCATCTTCGGCACAAATCATGCCTTCCGATAATTGCCCTCTAATTTTGGATTTTTTAATTACAAAACCTTCTCCTTCAATAGGATATAATTTAGCTCCGACAATAGCCACAATAACTTTCTGACCTTTTTCTACATTAGGTGCACCGCATACAATGTTTAATGGTTCTCCGTTACCAACATCAACTGTTGTTAAGTTTAACCGATCAGCATCAGGATGTTTTTCTTTGCTTAACACTTCACCAATAACCAAGCCTTCCAATCCTCCCTTAATGGTTTGAATTTTCTCAAAGCTTTCTACTTCCAATCCACAATCAGTTAAAATATCAGAAAGTATTTCGGGATCAACTTTTTTGTCAATATAATTTTTAAGCCAACTGTAAGAAATCTTCATAAATAAAATAAAAAATAATGACGCAAAAGTAATTATTTTTATGGGGGTAACATATAATTTTGTTACTACCTGTTTGGTCTTACCACTTTTGGTTCTTTCTTTAATTTCTTCTTTTTCTTTTTAGGATCTTCATGAAAGAAGTAACGGAAATCCAAGGTTAAATAGTTTCCAGTAAGATCAAAAGACATTTCTTCATATTGATTGAATCCTTCGTAAACTATAAATTCTCTCATCATGGGTTTAAATGGTCTGTGTAAAGAAGTGCCAAAATAGAAGTAACCACTTTTTTCTGTTCTGTATTCCCAACCAAGATTAGCTATTAGGCTTACTTGGCTCCAACTTCTTCTGTTTACGGCATTGGTAAAATAATCGCCATAGGTAAATAATGGTGTTGGATATAGATCTATCGAAAAACCTCCTGATGCATTCATAAACATGTTTCTTCCCAACCGAACATAAACTAATCCTTGAACAGGAATTTCATAATTAACGATGCTAAAATTTGAAGTTCCCGAAAAAGAATTGTCCGGATCGTCAATGGTTATCTCATAAATTCTTTTCAGAAAATTTATTCCGGTTTCAATCGATAAAGATTTTGTAAATCCTTTCCTGATTACCATTCCAAAACTTAAACTGGTTTTTGGTTTATTTAGGTAGCTAATATTATTTTGATTGGCTTCCTGCTTTCCTGCATTGAAAAACGGAATTGGAATAATTGGTTTTAATTGTATCCCAAAAGTTGTAACTCTTTCCTGTGCATATAGATGGGTGGAAAAAGTAATGATTATTGTAATAAATATTAAAATTCTAATTTTCATATAACAACACAAAACTAAGGTTTTGAATCAAATATAAATCAAGAATATATTAACGGATACTTTTTAATTAAATGGGAAGGAAATCAATTACGAAAAATAACGGCTTAAGTCTAAATTGTCTTTAAAAATAAAAAAAGCAGCACCCATTAAACAAAGCATAGCCCATAAATAATCTAGCTTTATTCCTTTACCCATAAAAACGATAGAAAAAGGGATAAACATGATTAGCGACATACCTACTTGCAAAATTTGAAGTTCTGAAAGTGTTAAAATTTCACTTCCAATTCTATTGGCAGGTATA
>CAYRAD010000242.1:0-4749 GCA_964422135.1 uncultured Vicingus sp. | reverse complement strand
ATAAAAAAATAATAAAAAATTTTGTACACCACATTTATTCATCAATGTATAAAAGCAACAATAATGTTACTTTTTTTGAAAAAATATTTATTTCTACCATTACTCTTTGTGTTTTAATATTAGTTATTGTCTTTTGGGTATTTAAACTTATTATTTAAAAATAGTTTTTGTTTTTTTAGTTTGTTAATGTTTAGGGAGAGAGAAATGTCACATTTTAAAGGAAGTTCATTTGATAGGTAACATTCTGATATTTCACTTTTCCCTAAATATTTAACAAAATAATTATCTAACACTAACGCCCCTAAAATGTTACGTAATTACGAATAGTAATAATAAAAGATTGATCAAACATTATAACTTTCTGTTTTTGATACTAACAATCTTTGTTACAATTATCTAACTATGCCCATAAAGCCCCATTTTATTTCCTTCACTATCTAAAAAATAAGCAAAATAAGCTAAATCAGACCCATCTATAAAATTTGAAGAAAGAATACTATCTCCTTTCTCAGTTAGATTACTCATTAATGTTTTGCTTTTTAATATCTTCCCTCCATACTTTAATATTTTATTCTCAACTTCACCAACAGAAGGATAAGCATTAAAAAATAAAATCACACTATCATTTATAGAGGCGTCTTTTTTTTCTACAATAGCTCCTTTAATATGATTATTATCAAGATTGAACATACCATATTTAACATGGTTCATTTCGGTTTCTATTACTTCAATATTAAACACCTCACTATAAAATAGAGTAGCACGATAAAAATCTTTAGCAGGTATTTCAAACCACTGTATAAACTGTGTTATTCTTTTAATTTCAGGAACTTTATTTATTTTTTTAAACCAACTCATTGAACAAAAATAAAACAATAACCTATTTAAATATAATAAGTAAAAAAACTTAATTTAAACTTTACATTAAGCCTAAAACGAACTAATTAAATTAATTGCTTATTTAAAAATAGATTAACTTTATTTTAATTTAGTCTTAACTTCCTTGCTCTTTAAATATAATAATATTGTGCTATAAAGTGATTACCCTAAAGGAGAAATCTCTTAAACCACTTTAAATAATTTTGTTTCTAATAAATGATGCTGCTGTTATTCTTTACATTAGAAATAAATATGTAATTATTAAAGCTAAAAGAATGGAAGAGGATTTAGAAGAGTATAAACATGCTTTAAAAAATGCCCAAGTGATACAAGCTGGTTTGTTACCAAAAAAAAGACACTTTAATAGATTATTTAATGATTATTTTATTTTTTACAAGCCATATCACTTTTTGTCAGGAGATTTTTACTGGGTAGGAAAAAATGAAAACCTTACTTATATAGTAGTTGGTGATTGCACTGGACATGGAATATCAGCAGCATTAACCTCTGTTCTTGCAATTAATTTGTTTGAATACACAATAATGAATAAAAAAATAACCCAAACAGATAAAATTTTACAAGAGGTTGATAAAAAATTTATTGAAAGCTTTAAAAATATAGAGGATAATCCATACGATAATCCATGGATAGATTTATCTATTGTTTGTATCAATAATATTGAAAAAAAACTCTACTTTTCAAGTGCAAACAGAAAGTTACTTTATATCAGAAATGCTATACCTGAAGTTTACAAAGGGAGTCATTATCCTATAGGAGGTTGGCAAATAGAAGAAAAAAGAAATTTCCATTCAACAACAATTGAATTTCAAGATAACGATGTAATATATCTTGGATCTGACGGGTTTCAAGATCAAATAGGTGGTCCAAAGAACAAGAAATATAAGTCAAAAAAATTACACGAATTCCTTAATATTATTAGTCAAAAAACTCATATTGAGCAAAAAAAACTCTTGGATTTAGAATTGAAAAATTGGCGAAAAGGAAATAAGCAAGTAGATGATATTTGTATTATTAGTGTAAGGCTATGAAAAAGTTGTGATTGATTCTTAAAAATTAATGCAACAACACCCTAGCAATAGAGTCAATAATGATTAATTACCAAAAAAAGTTAAGGTTAGTTAAACGTTAAGGTTTTATTAAAGATAGTTTTGTATCTTAATCCTTAAACCTCTTAATCAGCCCTATTTTCAGGGATTTAACGTGATAATTGACAATCCAATGTGGATAAGCATCAACAAATCTCTAATTTATTTATCCAAAAAAAAAGTAACTTTGAATATATGAATACAGCAGGAGGTTTAGTCATCAACAAACACAATCAAGTTCTATTAATTTACAAGAAAGGTAAATGGGATTTGCCTAAAGGAAAACAAGAGGTCAACGAGTCATTAAGCTTTTCCGCAATTCGTGAAGTACAAGAGGAAACTGGTATAAATATAAATTTTATTGGTATGGTTATACCTCTTATAATCACACCATACATCAAAAAAGTTAATGGAATAAAAGAAACAAGATATGCTAACTGGTTCATCATGCCTTATTCCAATGATGACTTACGTACATTTCCGCAGCTCGAAGAAAAAATTGAAATAATAAATTGGGTAAATATTGAAGATTTACCTTATTTCGTTTCAAATGGCAGAAATTACTTAAGACCAATTTTTGCTGAATTTAGAAGAAATCAGCAACTCTTAATGGAAATTTAATATCAACAGTTAAGTTATTGTTTAAGTAATTATTTGCTAACCTAAATTTTAAGTAAATTATTTCTAAACTTCATAGATTTGAATATGGAACATTTAATCTATATGAATTCGGAATATGAAACACTAAGTGACAATCAGTTTCACAAGGAGATATTTCGATTACGAAAAGAATTGCTCAAGTTACAAGAATGGTTGCTTGAAAACGATAAAAAACTAATTGTTGTATTTGAAGGAAGAGATGCTGCTGGGAAAGGGGCTGCAATTCGCAGAATATCTCGTCATCTAATGACAAAACATTTTCGAATGGTAGAATTAGGTACACCCACTAAAAAACAAAACAAAAATTGGTTTGGAACTTACAAGAAGCTTCTTCCCAAATCGGGAGAAATTGTTTTTTTCGATCGTTCATGGTATTCCAGAGCGTTAATCCAACCAACCATGGGCTATTGTAGTAAAAGTCAATACAACTATTTTATGAAGAACATAGTTGATTGGGAAAAAAACCTAATTGAGGAAGGTTACCTGCTCATAAAATTTTACTTATCTATAAACATCAAGATTCAAGCACAACGATTTGAAATAAGAAGAAACCATGAGTTGAAGTATTGGAAACTTTCAACAAATGATCTTGCCTCTGTAGAACACTGGGAACTATATTCATCCTTTAAGGAAAAGATGTTCCGTAATACATCTTGGAAAGAAGCTCCATGGATTGTAATTAACGCCAATAATAAGTTGATCGCCCAGCTTAATAGTATTCGATATATGCTCAACAGATTTGATTACACCAACAAAAAAGAACTTAAAGAGAAATCTTGGACAACAGATGAAAACAATCGAAACTTGATGTTTTTGGATGTACGATTTGATAATTTAAGTGAAGAACAATATGTTTTGCTCAGCAGAATAAAACAATACTTATAACGGAATAATGTTACTCATGACTGCACATTCATATTAGCAAATTATCAAGCCTTGCACTTAGTTCTATTTCTTTAACTTAAGTAAACATAGGGAATTCCTCATACAGGGTTTTAGAAGCTACGAAATTAATTAATACCCTCTTAGCTATAAGTTAAATTATAAGGTGAATCCATAATGAAGATTTAACAATCACTTTAAACTAATCTATATACTTCATTCTAAATTTGCATAGTAAATTATTAACAAATGAAAACTATTATAAAAAAATGATGTATGATAGTAAGTACGGTCTTAATAGGGTCTTGTTGCACGGATATTAATAAAATCTAAAAGTAATAATATTGCGTCAAAAAATAAGATGCGTTCATACAAACAACAAATTACCAATAGCAAGGAGTACAATAATAGTTTAAAACAAAGAGGAAGATTAGATTTTTGGATAGATAAATCTATATTTTCAAAATGGATTTATTCTGGTAAACAAACTCAAGGAGGTAAAGTAATTTACTCAGATGTAGTAATAGAAATGATTTTGATTTTATCTTATGTTTATAGCTTACCACTTAGACAAACAGAAGGTTTTGTAAGTAGTTTACTTGCTTTAAATAGACAAAGATTAAGTGTTCCTGATTATACAACTGTATGCAGACGAAGAAAGATTTTAGATGTAAGTAAGAAACTTAGAAAGTGGAATGGAAAAGAAAATATTGTATTCTCAATAGATGGTAGCGGATTAAAGTGTTGTGGGGAAAAGGAATGGATGCAGATAAAACATAGAGTAACTCGCAGGAGGAAGTTCATAAAGATTCATACAGGTATAAATGTTACAACCAGAGAGATATTATACAACAAATCCACTTCTTCAAGGGTATCTGATATTTCGGTACTTTCAGATGCAGTAAAGAAAGTTGGAAATAAGTTTAATAGATTTTTAGCTGATGGAGGATATGATTCCAAATATTCATATACAATGATGCCTTCTGAAGTAGAGATTGTAATACCCCCAAGAAAAAATGCTGTAAAAGATAAGTCAACCCATCAAAGAAATCAATCAATTGACTACATAAGTGAGCATAGTAAATCAAGATGGAAAAGAGAAGTAGGCTATCATGATAGAGCAATAGTTGAAAATATCTTTAGTAGATGGAAGACCATATTTGGAGAAAACATAAAATCAAAAAACGAGCAATCACAGCAAGTAGAAGTTACTTTAAAATCT
>CAYRAD010000241.1:2461-4751 GCA_964422135.1 uncultured Vicingus sp. | reverse complement strand
CTAATTATTGATTTTAAGCATAATCTAATTGAATGACAAGTATTACATTTGTTCTTTAATTTTAAAATATAACAAGCTATGTCAGATTTTATTTATGAGAAGCCATTTCCTTTAAAAAATGATAGGACAACCTATAAACATATCTCATCAGATTATGTTTCAACTGTTAATGTTGATGGAAGAGAAATATTAAAAGTTGACACTAAAGCATTAGAATTAATAGCTGAACAGGCAGTGGCTGATGTTTCCTTTATGCTAAGAACAGCTCACTTAGAGAAAGTTGCAAAAATTCTGGATGATCCAGAGGCTACGGATAATGACAGGTTTGTTGCTTACACCCTATTAAAAAATTCTCAAACTGCAGTAGAAGGCCAGCTTCCTACCTGTCAGGACACAGGTACAGCAATTGTAATGGGTAAAAAAGGAGAAAATGTTTTTACCGGAGTAAACGATGCCGAATATTTATCGAAAGGCATTTACAATACTTACCATAACCGTAACCTAAGATATTCTCAGGTAGTATCACTATCTATGTTCGAAGAAAAAAATACAGGTAGTAACTTACCAGCACAAATAGATATTTATGCCGAAGAAGGCAATGAGTATAAATTTTTATTCATTACAAAAGGTGGTGGTTCAGCAAATAAAACTTATTTATACCAACAAACAAAAGCATTGTTAAATGATAAAACAATGACTGAATTTATTTCTGCTAAAATCAGGGATTTGGGAACAGCTGCTTGCCCTCCCTACCATTTAGCATTTGTAGTAGGAGGAACATCTGCCGAAGCCAATTTAAAAGCAGTAAAACTAGCTTCTACTGGATATTATGATGAATTACCAACAGACGGAAGCATGGGAGGTCGAGCTTATAGAGATACTGAATGGGAAGAAAAAATTCAAAAAATTTGTCAGGAAAGCCAGATTGGAGCCCAGTTTGGAGGTAAATATTTTACCCATGATGTAAAAGTTATTCGCTTACCACGGCATGCTGCTTCTTGTCCTGTTGGAATTGGTGTTAGTTGTTCTGCCGACAGAAATATAAAAGCAAAAATTAACAAGGATGGTCTATTTATAGAGCAACTGGAAACCAACCCCGGAAGATTTGTTCCTGATGCCCCTCCACATCTTGAGCCTGCTGTTGATATTGATTTAGACCAACCCATGGAGGAACAGTTGAAAAAATTATCTCAATATCCGATAAAAACAAGGTTGAATTTAAGAGGAACATTAATTGTTGCCAGAGATATTGCTCATGCAAAAATCAAAGAACTGTTAGATGCCGGAAAGCCAATGCCGGAATATTTTAAAAACCATCCTGTTTATTATGCAGGGCCGGCCAAAACACCTGAGGGAATGCCTTCAGGAAGTTTCGGACCTACCACTGCCAGAAGAATGGATCCTTATGTTGATGAATTTCAAGCGAACAAAGGTTCTATGATTATGTTGGCAAAAGGAAACCGTTCTCAAGCAGTTACTGATGCATGTAAAAAGTATGGAGGGTTTTATTTAGGCTCTATTGGAGGGCCCGCTGCTATTTTAGCTAAATCAAATATCAAATCTGTTGAAGTAGTAGATTTCCCTGAATTAGGAATGGAAGCCGTTAGAAAGATTGAGGTTGAAAACTTCCCTGCATTTATTATTTGTGATGATAAAGGGAACGATTTTTTTGAGGATCTGTGATGATAATTTATTGGCACTGAAAAAGTAAAAGCTAGAAATATTTTTATATGTTTGTAATCATATAATTTTAAAATTAATAGACATGGGAATAGCTTTAGGTTGGATATTTTTCTTTTTCGTTTTCTTTATGGCATTTTGGTGTTTACTTTTTCTTTTTATGATTGTTGTGCCAGGTTCTCTTAAATTATGGATGTTGAATAACATCGCACCAAAGTTTATGAGAAGACTTGCTGGAATCGAAGAATAAAACCAGATTTCACAAAACCCTTACAATAGTTCCATTATATTTTCCGGTGGTCTGCCAAGCACAGCCTTATTATTTTTAACCACTATAGGTCTTTCTATCAATTTAGGATTCTCGATCATAATTTGAATCCATTCGTCCTCGTTGAAATTACTATTTTTGAATTTCTCTTTATAAATAGCTTCTCCTTTTCTCACTAAATCTTTTGCCGGAATATTGAGCTTCATTAAAATTAATTTCATTTCTTCTTTAGTAGGAACATTATTCAAGTAATCTATTATTTCCACCTCAGCATTAGCATCTTTTATTAATTGTAAGGTTTGCCTACTTTTACTACATCGTGGATTATGGTATATTTTCATG
>CAYRAD010000241.1:0-2361 GCA_964422135.1 uncultured Vicingus sp. | reverse complement strand
TAATTGTAAGGTTTGCCTACTTTTACTACATCGTGGATTATGGTATATTTTCATGATATCTATTTTTAGTTTCTCTTTGAAGGGAAATTTAGAGGGATGTATTGTGAATATAAAAACACCCCTATAATCCCCTCAAGGGGATATTTCTTTGTTAACTTTTTCCAAATTCCATTAAATAGGCTTTTAAAAATCCATCCAAATCTCCATTTAACACCTTGTCCGGATCGTTCACTGTAAAATTAGTTCTATGGTCTTTAACTCGTCTATCATCTAACACATAACTCCTTATCTGTGCTCCCCACTCTATTTTCATTTTATTATCTTCAATTTCGGCACGAGATTCCATTTTTTTTCGCATTTCAATCTCATACAACTGTGATTTCAATAATTGCATTGCCTTTTCCCTGTTTTTTAGTTGAGAACGGGTTTCGGAATTAGTAATCATAATTCCTGAAGGGATATGCCTAAGTATAACTTTGGTTTCAACCTTGTTTACATTTTGTCCGCCTGCACCTCCTGAACGAGCAAAATCCCAGGTAATATCAGCTGGATTGATATTGATTTTAATGGTATCATCTACTAAAGGATACACATAAACAGAAACAAATGAGGTCATTCTTTTGCCCTGTGAATTAAACGGACTTACCCTTACCAAACGATGAACTCCGTTTTCGCCTTTCAGATAACCGAAAGCAAACTTACCTTCAATTTCAATAGTTACCGTTTTAATACCAGCTACATCTCCGGCCTGATAATCGAGTGTTTGTACTTTAAATTTATTTTTTTCTGCCCACATCTGATACATTCGAAGTAACATGGAAGCCCAATCGCAACTTTCTGTTCCCCCCGCTCCAGCTGTAATCTGAAGTACTGCATTTAATGAATCTTCTTCAGCACTCAACATATTTTTAAACTCTAACTCCTCAATCTTCTCAAGTGCCAATTGATATTGTTGCTCTACTTCTAGCTCTGTTGCTTCTTGCTCTTTATAAAAATCAAACAACACCTGTAGATCATCTATTTCAGATGAAAGCTCCGAATAATTGTCTGTCCAGATTTTGATATTCCTGATAATAACCAATTGTTTTTCGGCTTCATTAGGATTGTTCCAGAAATTAGGATCGTGAGTTTTTTGTTCTTCTTCTTCTAATTGAATGAGTTTGGCATCTATGTCAAAGATACCCCCTTAACGCCTCCTGGCGATTAACTAATAATTTAACCTGCTCTTGTGTAATCATGTTCCAAAAGTAATATTATCTTTAATATTTGAAATATGATTTTCTAAAATAATTTTAATTTTAAACCTCAATTATTTTTTTAGAAAATCGACAAGCTAATTACTTATGAAAATATACACGAAAACAGGGGATAAAGGACAGACTTCTCTATTTGGAGGCAAAAGAGTTCCGAAGCACGATATTAGAATTGACGCTTACGGAACAGTTGATGAGTTAAATTCTTTTATTGGCTTAATTAGAGACCAGAATATTGATAAAGAAAGTATAGATACTTTATTAGAAATACAGGATCGCTTATTTACTCTAGGATCAATTTTAGCTACTGAACCCGGCAATAAAAAAGTAAAAGTTCCTCAGTTAATAAATGACGACATTGTTTATCTGGAACAAGAAATAGACAAAATGAATGCACAACTTCCTGAAATGAAATCGTTTGTTTTACCTGGAGGAAATACAACGGTATCTTTTTGTCATATTTCCAGATGTGTATGCCGAAGAGCCGAACGAATAGTTAGTCAATTATCCGAAATTGATAATGTAAATGAACTAATTCTTATCTACTTAAACAGGTTATCCGATTATTTATTTGTCCTTTCCAGAAAAATATCACAGGATAAAAGTATAAATGAGATACCATGGAATGCTCGTATATAGTTGTTTTTCAGTATGATAATCAATATTTAACAGGCCTCATATTTTTTTAAAAATTTTTGTTGTACAAGTGAACAAAAAATCTATTTTTGCGTAAAGGTTAAAAATTATTATTACTATTTTAATTTTATAGAATATGTATTGGACTTTAGAACTAGCATCGCATTTGGAGGATGCCCCATGGCCGGCAACAAAAGATGAATTGATTGATTTTGCCATTAGGACTGGATCTCCTTTGGAAGTTGTTGAAAATTTACAGCAATTAGAACACGAAGAAGAAACATATGACACAATTGAAGAAATTTGGCCAGACTACCCAACTAAGGAAGACTTCTTTTTTAATGAAGATGAATATTAGTTGTTTTAAAAAATTATATAGTAAATCCCGTTAATCGCGGGATTTTTTTTGCTCAATAATAAATAGTAATGATTTGACAAATTAACCCCACCAGAAACCCAACATAAATTTGCA
>CAYRAD010000240.1:0-4758 GCA_964422135.1 uncultured Vicingus sp. | reverse complement strand
TCTCTAAATCCTTTTTTAGCTTTTTCGTAATCAGGAGCTTTTAAATAAGGCTTAACTTCTTCTCTTGTGATTTGAGATTGCAATTTAAATAATATTTTAAAATAGGCATCCTTTGTCATCGAATCATGATGCAATAAACCTTCATGAGCCTGTCGGGTTTGGAATAAATTAAATCCCATCAGCAAAAATAAAACAGTTAATATAGAAATTTTATAACTCTTAGTATAATTCAGTACTCTTTGTATAAAAAAAGCTAAGCTAAAAGACAATAAAGGGAACATTTCTATCATTGTTCTGCAACCAAAACTTCCACCAAACCACCATGTCCACCAACAACTAATAAGATAAAAATAACTTATAATCGTAATGCTAATTGAAAAAGCTAATTTATTTTTACTTTTGAACAACAATATTAATCCAAATAATGCAAAAGTCATTATTGGTGTATATAGCAGCCAACCTTTCCTAAAGCTAAAGAGTACATTTATTATTTGAGGGTCGGAAAAGAAAAACCCTTCATCTGTATAAGAATAATACAAATAACTCCCTGTTGCCATCTTCCAATAAATAAATTGTGGCATCCAAACTAAAAAGGAAAAAAATAGCATCACAAAAATCTTTTGATAATGAAGCTTTAAAAAAAGTAATCTTTCTTTTACATTTTTAATTGAGTTTACATTAAAAAACAGAAAAAAAAGAATAACTAATATCATACTCGGCCTAACTAAAACCATTAGTCCCATTAACATACCTAGTATCAGACTTATTTTGTAGCTTGGTTTTTCATAAAATTTATATGTACAATATGCCGCTATTGAAAGTAACCCGAACAAATAACTATGCGTCATTCCCACTCCTATTACAACATAATAATAAAGGTTGGTTCCTAAAACAATTAAAAATAAAGTTAAAGCAACCACATTAGTATTATAGTATATCCTAAGAAATTTTCGTAAAAAAATTAGCCCAAGAAAAAAGTAAAACAGACTACTTATGCAAATTCCAAATTTATAAGGTGGTGAATAACCATTAGCAACGCCATCAACAGCAACAGTATATAAATGAGTCATTAAGAAAAATGGAGTATAAAGCATCGCCATTCCCATGGTTGTTTTATAGACGTTTTTATCATCTTCTGTTTTATGAAACCAAATCTTATGGTCATATTTCTCAAATTTTTCATTAGGATTATTTAAGGTAATATCACCATAAATAAATGTCGCCGGAAGATATCCATAATAGTCAATTACATCCCAGGCTATAACACTGTCTTCTATGTTCCAGTGTTTTAAATTAAAAATAGTATAAGTAGTAATAATGGATAGAAGTAATACTACCCAAACATCTTTTTCTATTTTTTTAAAAAATCGAAGCATGAGGTTAAATGTATAAAAAAAATCCCTCTTCGGAATTGAAGAGGGATTATAATAAATCATGAGTTATTTTACATATGAATTACTTCACCATAAGCAGCAGCAGCAGCTTCCATAATAGCTTCACTCATTGTAGGATGCGGATGAACTGTTTTTATTAATTCATGCCCCGTAGTTTCTAATTTTCGAACTGCCACTAATTCAGCAATCATCTCCGTAACATTTGCTCCAATAAGATGACCTCCTAATAATTCGCCATATTTGGCATCAAAGATAAGTTTTACAAAGCCGTCTTTATGTCCTGCTGCACTTGCTTTACCAGAAGCAGAAAAAGGAAATTTACCCACTTTAATTTCATATCCTTTCTCTTTGGCCATTTTTTCGGTCATACCAACCGATGCAACTTCCGGAGAACAATAAGTACATCCCGGAATGTTACCATAATCTAATGGCTCAACTTCCATTCCTGATATCTTCTCCACACAAATAATTCCTTCTGCTGAAGCAACATGTGCCAATGCATGTCCTTTAGTCACATCACCAATGGCATAATACCCAGGGATGTTGGTTTGATAGTAATCATTTGTTAAGATAATATCTTTATCAGTAGCGATACCAACTTCTTCAAGTCCAATATTTTCGATATTTCTTTTTATGCCAACTGCAGAAAGGACAACATCACATACAATTGTTTCTTCACCTTTTTTAGTTTTAACAAGCACTTTACATCCTGCTCCTTTTGTATCAACACTTTCAACAGAAGAATTTGTCATTACTTTAATTCCATTTTTTTTGAAAGATCTTCCCAATTGTTTTGAAACTTCTTCATCCTCTAAAGGAACAATGTTTGGTAAAAATTCAATTAAAGTTACCTCTACTCCCATTGCGTTATAAAAATAAGAAAACTCTGAACCTATTGCTCCAGAACCAACAACAACCATTTTTTTAGGTAGTTTAGGGAGTACCAATGCTTCTCTGTAACCAATAATTTTCTTACCATCTTGTGGTAGATTTGGTAGTTCTTTTGAACGTGCCCCTGTTGCAATAATGATGTTGTTAGCAGCATATTCAACAACCTTACCAGCATCGTCAGTAACATCAATTTTTTTACCTGCTTTAATTTTTGCAGTTCCTTTTATGACATCAATTTTATTCTTTTTCATTAAGAACTGAATTCCGTTACTCATTCCGGAAGCTACGTCCCTACTTCTTTTTACAATAGCAGGAAAATCAGCATCAGCACTTTTTATATTTATTCCATAATCTGCTGCATGGTTGATGTACTCGAAAACATTAGCACTTTTTAATAGTGCTTTAGTAGGAATACACCCCCAGTTTAAACAAATGCCACCTAGTTCGGCTCTTTCAATAATAGCAGTTTTTAATCCTAATTGAGAAGCTCTAATTGCGGCAACGTAACCTCCAGGTCCACTTCCTACAACAATTACATCGTAACTCATATTTTATTATTTATATTGGTTCTTAATTAAAAAAGTAGAATGCGAAATTAACTATAAAGTTGAAAGTTTTAAAGTTGAAAGTTAGAAAGTTCTAAAAAATAATAATCAGTTCTATACTTCTTTTAACTTTACACATTCAAACTTTAAATTCTAAATATGAAATACATCGTATCTTATCAGAATCCAAATACTCATTACATAGATATTGAATTCATCATAGATAATATTAAATCATCTGAACTCGAAATCCAATTACCTGCCTGGAGGCCGGGAAGGTATGAACTGGGAAATTTTGCCAAAAATGTTCAGAAATGGGAAGCTTTTGATGAAAAAGGAAATTCACTTTTGTCAAAAAAGATTAGCAAAGATTTATGGAAAGTTGAGACAGAAGGGAATCAAATAATACATATAAGATACAACTATTTTGCGAATGAAATTAATGCTGGATCTTCGTATTTAAATCATAAACAACTTTATATAAATGGAGTGAATTGTTTTTTATACCTCCCCGACAGAATAGATGAAAGTTGTGAATTGCAATTACAAATTCCTAATGATTATAAGGTTGCAACCGGTTTAAAAAAAACAGGTAAACATCGATTTATTGCTAAAGATTTTCATGAATTGGTAGATTGTCCGTTAATCGCAAGCAAGGATTTAAAACATCATTTCTTTACAGAAAAAAAAGTAAAAATTAATTTATGGTTTCAGGGCGAATGTAAACCAGACTGGGAAGTACTAGAAACCGATTTTAGAAAATTTGCTAAAACCCAGATTAAAATGATGGGAGATTTTCCTGTCCCAGAATACCACTTTTTATTTCAAATCCTTACTCATAAAGCACATCATGGTGTTGAACATACCAACTCAACAGTAATTTCTTTAGGACCTTCGTATGCCATTATGAACAAAATTGGCTCGTACAATGAATTGCTTGGGGTTAGTTCTCATGAATTGTTTCATACCTGGAACGTAAAACAAATCAGACCTATTGAAATGCATCCTTACGATTACAGCAAAGAGAATTACACAGTTTTAGGTTATTTAGATGAAGGTGTGACCACATATTATGGTGATAAATTTTTATTTACTTCTGGAGTTTTTGACTGGGACAAGTATGCAAAAACGTTTAACCAGTTGCTAGAGAAACATTTTAATAACTTTGGAGTGGATAACTATTCCGTTGCACAATCTTCCTTCGATACATGGTTGGACGGATACGTCAAAGGAGCTCCGGGAAGAAAAGGTTCTATTTATACAGAAGGAGCATTAATTGCTTTTATGACAGATATTTTTATTCTGAAAAATACCAACAACAAGAAATCATTGAATGATGTAATGAAAACTTTATACACTGATTTTGCTAAAAAAGGTAAAGGTATAAGTGATAATGATTATAAATCTGTGATTGAAAAAATTTCCGGAAAAAGTTATAATGAAATCTATGATAATTATTTACATGGATCAAAAGATTACACAACTCAACTAAAAAGAAGCCTGAACTACATAGGATTTGATCTGAACATTGAACCTTCCGCTATAATTAATGAAGCAGCATTTGGTATTAAAGTCAATTACGAGAATTTTAAATGTATTGTAGATAATATCTATCCTAATTCAGTAGCTGAACAAAATGGTTTAGCCATTAATGATGAAATAATTGCAGTTAATGGAGTTAAAATAAATAATGACTTAACTGAATGGATGTCTTATTTTAAAGATGAAAAAATAACGCTCTCTGTAAAAAGAGAACTGGGAGTGATAGAAAGAATTATAGTTAAAAAATCGAAAAAAATCTATTTCAAAACATTTAGTGTTGTAAAACATAAATCTAAAAATGATCAAAGTCATCAGAATTTTACTGCTTGGGAGATTGCTTAAATAATTTAAAGATTTATTAACACTGTTAAAAATAATCTGAAAAG
>CAYRAD010000239.1:0-4787 GCA_964422135.1 uncultured Vicingus sp. | reverse complement strand
TACACTGGATTAGAAGTATATTCAGGGGCTACTTTTATTCTGCCCGAAACATGATTTTCAACAACCTCTACTGTGTCTTCTTCCAGATCTTTGGCATCAGCATTTTTATTAAATTCAGGAACCAGCATGTCGTACCGAATACCGCTGCCTATAAAAGATTTTTTGACTTTATGATGATGGTCAATAGCTTTATAAATGTCAGTTAAAGGTTGATGTGAAGTATCTAAATTGTTGCAAATAACCGGAGAAATACAAGATGGACTACTGCATTTATCGCAGATGGATTGATCAATGCCTTTCATCTTATACATATTGGCCGAAGGACCTCCCAAGTCACTAATATATCCTTTAAAGTCATCCATTTCTGTAACTTGGTCAACTTCTTTTAAAATGGATTCCTTTGATCGGCTGGCAATAAATTTACCCTGATGGGCAGAAATAGTACAAAAACTACAACCTCCGAAACAGCCCCTGTGCATGTTAATCGAAAATTTAATCATTTCAAAAGCAGGAATGGTTCCTCTTTTTTGATATTTCGGATGAGGTAGTCTGGTATAAGACAAATCAAAAGAACTGTCAATTTCTTTTTCTGTCATGGTAGGGAAAGGAGGATTGATGACAAGGTAATTATCGCCAATTTCCTGGAATAATCGATTGGCATAAAGCTTATTCGATTCTTGTTCAATGTATTTAAAATTAGAAGCGAATGTTTTTTTGCTGGATAAACATGCTTCATGAGAAGCTAATTTTAGATCTTTCCAATTCTTATTTTTAGGTAATTCCTTTGTTTTGGATTGTAAAAAAGCAGTTTGTTTGATAGTTGTTAAGGAATTAAAGGGCAAGCCTTTTTCCAGTAGATTAAGAATTTCACGTAAAGGTTGTTCCCCCATTCCATAAACTAACAGGTTGGCTTTTGAGTCATGCAGAATGCTTGGTTTTAGTTGGTTCGACCAATAATCATAATGGGTAACTCTTCTTAAAGAAGCTTCAATACCACCAATAACAACAGGAACATTAGGATAAATATTTTTAAGAATATTACTATAAACGGTTGTTGCATAATCCGGCCGGAATCCTTTTTGACCTCCTGGAGTATAGGCATCACCTGAACGTAATCTTTTGTTGGCGGTATAATGATTAACCATTGGATCCATACAGCCGGCAGTAATTCCAAAAAATAATCTTGGTATTCCGAACTTTTTGAAATCCCTTAAATCGTCTTTCCAGTTGGGCTGAGGTACAATGGCAATTTTCAATCCCATGCTTTCAATTATTCTACCAATTACAGCAGTTCCAAAAGCTGGATGGTCCACATAAGCATCACCACTAAAAAGGATGACATCCAGTTCGTGCCATCCTCTTTGTTCTGCTTCTTTTTTTGTAGTGGGAAGCCAATCGGTAATCTTATGTGTACGCTCAGCCATTCAGGCAAAGGTACACAAAGAAAACCATGTTTATTTAGCGGCTAATTCGTTTACAACACTTTGTATGGTCAATGCTAAATTGGCTGAATCTTCTGTGTTTATTCTGTCATCAACAATTTGGGCCATAATAAAAACATCGTATATTTTACCTTCGATAAATTGTTTACGTGCGGCAATTACCTCTTCAAACGACTCATATTTTCCTATGGAATATAACTGGTCGTCAAGGCTCATTTCGATTACTTGTTCATTATCTATCTCTTCCAGAATTTTATCTACGGTTTCAATTGAGTAAACAGGAACAGCTAATGAATAATAATGCTTTAAACCTGATTGTTTAACCTGGATTAAATAGTTTACTTCTTTGGTAGTTATCGTTTTAGCACTTTTTTTATTGTTTTTCAGGGTGTTCAATTCTTCTTCCTTGTACTGAAGAGAAATAGCTTCAGTGAGTGGAATTAATATATGGTTGTTGTAAGCTAAAATAGTAACATCAGCACAACCGGCATTGGTTAATAATGTTTTTACCGAGTCGGCCGCTTTAAAATTGGTGTATTTTCCGAATTGATATTCATAAATATTTTGAGTCATTATTTTTCTTAAGTAAGGGTACTCTAAGATTACTTCTCTTGATTTTTGAATGTCTGAACTTTTTATTGTCAGTTGATATACAATACCATTTGGAATGGCTGGATTATTTGCGGTAGCGTTAAAACTGATAAGTGTAATGGCAAATATTATGGCGTATTTTATTATGGTTTTCATGGTTTCTAGGTTTTAAGTTTAACTAATATTTTTCTGGTAAAATTTAATTCCGATAACTATCGGAAGAATTTTACTTTTTAATGTTGTTCTCAGAACAAAAACAAACTAGCTTGGAAGTTCTATATATATATACTTAGAATGATTTTAAAAGTTACAAAAAACTGATACAAATCATAAAAGCAGAATAAAATATTAAAAACAGGTAAAACACAAAAATAAAATATCTATAAAATGAATATAAACAATAATAAAAAAGTTTTTAAATTCTTTTAGTATGTTAAAGGTAAACAGTAAAATTCTTCAAATAATAATCATTGGGACAGTACACTTCCTAATAATTTTATTTTTTTGGGTTTTTAATCGTTCTCTTTGATATTGATAAATTTTTTCCGGTACTAATAACTTCTTTATAACTAATCCCTTTTTTATCGAGCTAGGTTTTAATAACCGAATCGCCAACATTGTAAATAAAATATAATTTCTGAAATTGACTACCAACCCAACAGGTAGCCAAAAACCAAAGGAGCAACAATAGTGGCATCCGATTCAATGATGAATTTTGGTGATTGAGTATCTAATTTCCCCCAAGTAATTTTTTCATTTGGCACTGCTCCAGAGTATGAACCATAACTTGTAGTAGAATCACTAATTTGGCAAAAATAGCTCCAGAAAGGAGTGTTGGTTCTTTCCAAATCTTGATACAACATTGGAACAACGCAAATAGGAAAATCTCCGGCAATCCCTCCGCCAATTTGGAAAAACCCAATGCCTTTATCTTCTGCGTTATTGGTGTACCAATCAGCTAAAAACATCATGTATTCAATTCCTGATTTCATGGTGCTTGGTTTCAATTCTCCTTTTAAGCAGTAGGAAGCAAAAATGTTTCCCATGGTGGAGTCTTCCCAACCGGGAACAATAATTGGCAAGTTCTTTTTAGCTGCTGCTAACATCCAGCTGTTTTTTTGATCTATTTCGTAGTATTGTTCTAGCACGCCAGACAATAGCATTTTATACATAAATTCGTGTGGAAAGTAACGTTCTCCTTTTTCTTCGGCATCTTTCCAGATTTTAAAAATATGCTGTTGTAATCTTCTGAAAGCTTCTTCTTCTGGAATACAAGTGTCAGTTACTCGATTTAATCCTTGTTCTAATAATTCCCATTCATCTTGTGGTGTAAAATCACGGTAATTTGGAACTCTTTTGTAATGCGAATGAGCCACCAGGTTCATAATGTCTTCTTCTAAATTAGCTCCTGTACAAGAGATAATCTGTACTTTATCCTGACGGATCATTTCTGCAAATGAAATCCCCAACTCGGCAGTACTCATGGCTCCTGCCAGTGAAATCAACATTTTTTTACCTTCGCCTAAATGTTTTTCGTAGGCTTTTGCTGCATCTACTAAAGTGGCTGAATTAAAATGTTTGTAATGCTCAACGATAAAATTACTTATCGATCCTTTCTTATCCATGGTTTTTAAATTTATAACTTAATAGTTTGTAATAGAGTTTTGCAGCTAAAAAATTAGGAGCATGAAGCCCTTCAATTGGAGCAAGTTCAACTATGTCAAACCCAACTACATTTTTTTGCTGAAATACTTTTTTCAGGTACTGGATGGTAGGGTTCCAGTATAAGCCTCCAGGTTCGGGTGTACCCGTTGAAGGCATAATAGAAGGGTCAAAAGCATCAAGGTCGATGGTCAGGTAAACATTATCGGTCATCTGGTTGATGGATTTGTCCATCCAGTCTGTTTTTCCATAAATATCTTCGGCAAAATAACATTTTTCGCGGTTTAGGAATGGGAGTTCGCAGGTATCCATACTTCTGATGCCTACCTGAATTAAATTAGTGTTTTTACTCGCATCGTGAACGGCACAGGCATGATTGTATGGCGAACCAAGGTAGGATTCACGCAAGTCGGCATGTGCATCTAATTGTAAAACAGTTAAGTTGTTATATTTTTCGTAAAAAGCTTTAATAACGCCAATACTAATTGAATGTTCTCCTCCAAAAAAGGTTAAAAATTTATCCGATTTTAATAGCTTTTTAGTGTTTTCATAAACAGTACTGAACACTTTTTCTGGAGAACTTTTCTCAGTAATATCATTTAAAATGTGAACCCCTTTTCTGTAAACTTCTGAGTCTGTTTCTATATCATATAGCTCCATATTCTCCAAAGCATTTAAGAAAGAGTTAAAACCAGTATCTGCTCCCTTTCCCCATGTGCTTGTTCCATCATAAGGAATGGATTGAAGCCAAACACTAGCGGAATCTTTTTCACAATATTGGTCTTCTATTCCAGCAAAATTTCTCATTCTTTATTGTAGCCTAAAAGTTTAAACATTTCATCGGCAGATTGCTCAGGACGGTAAACGTAATCAATAATATTTCCTTTCTCATCTCGATCAATAATAACGTGTTTCGGAGAAGGTATTAAACAATGCTTAATGCCTCCATAACCCGAAATGGCATCTTGATAAGCTCCGGTATGAAAAAATCCCAGATAGAGTGGTTCTTTATCATCGTCAGAAAAAGTTGGGAGCAATACTTCCTGGTTTAAATCTTCCGAATTGTAGTAATCAGAATGGTCACAACTAATA
>CAYRAD010000238.1:0-4790 GCA_964422135.1 uncultured Vicingus sp. | reverse complement strand
CGGCTAAAATAAAAGTTGGTGGTGCGACTTTCTATAAGACACTTAAAATTGAAACCATAAAACCCAATCGGTTAAAAATTAATATCGATTTTGGTGTAGATAAATTAACTACTAAAAACAGTGATATCTCAGGTAATTTGAACGTAAAATGGCTCCATGGTGCTAAAGCAAGAAATTTAAAAGCCAACATTACCACTACTCTTTTTCAATCAAGTACCACATTTAAAAAGTATCCTGATTATTATTTTGATGATCCTGCTAGAAATTTTGAATCGGAAGAGATGACCGTTTTTGATGGAAAGGTTGATAACGAAGGAAATGCCTCGATAAGTGTTGATCTTGATGTATCTGATGAAGCTCCGGGAATGCTAAAAGCCAATTTTGTTGCCAGAGTTTTCGAAGAAAGCGGTGATTTTAGTATCGATAGGTTTTCAATCCCCTATTCTCCTTACGAATCTTATGTTGGAATAAAACTTCCAAAAGGAGATAAAGCCAGAGGGATGTTGTTAACCGATACGAACCAAACTGTTAATGTGGTTACGGTTGATGAAGATGGAAATCCTATTTCACGTAGTGGTTTAGAGGTTGAGGTTTATAAAGTAGAATGGCGTTGGTGGTGGAGCACAGGTACTGATAATCTTGCCAATTATATTGGTAATTCTTACCACCAACCACTAATTAAGAAAACAGTTAACACTAAAAATGGTTATGGTAAGTTTACTTTCAGAATAAATTATCCTGATTGGGGAAGATATCTGGTAAGGGTTTATGATCCTGAGAGTGGCCATGCAACTGGAAAAACAGTTTACGTTGACTGGCCGGGATGGGCTGGAAGAGCACAACGTGAAAACCCGGGAGGAGCTTCAATGTTAACATTTAGTTCTGATAAAAAAACTTATAATGTTGGTAACTATTGCAAAGTCAATTTCCCATCAGCGGAAGAAGGAAGAGCTTTGGTAAGTATAGAATCCGGTTCTAAAGTTATTGATGCCTATTGGGTTGAAACAGAAAAAGACGAAACCAATTTCAACTTCAAAATTACTGAAGAAATGACACCAAATGTATATGTAAATATTACATTGGTTCAACCACATTTGTACACTGCTAATGACCTTCCTATTAGACTTTATGGTGTAATACCTATCATGGTTGAGGATCCGAATACTAAAATTCAACCAGTAATAAATATGCCTAAAGTTCTTGTACCTGAAGAAAAATTTACGATTAATGTAAAAGAAAAAGAAGGGAAAGCGATGACCTATACTATAGCAATTGTAGATGAAGGTTTATTAGACTTAACAAGGTTTAAAACACCTGACCCTTGGAAGAGTTTTTATGCCAGAGAAGCCCTTGGAGTAAAAACCTGGGATATGTATGATTTTGTAATTGGTGCTTTTGGTGGAAATATAGCACAAATGTTCTCCATTGGTGGTGACGGTGAGAATGAAGGTGCCAAAGGTAATAAAGCCAACCGCTTTAAACCGATGGTTAAATTTATTGGTCCTTTTGAATTAGGACGAGGTGATAATCAATCTCATACCATCAAAATGCCAAGATATGTCGGTTCTGTAAGAACAATGATTATTGCGGGTCAAGATGAAGCTTATGGCTGGACAGAAAAAACTACACCTGTGCGTAAACCTTTAATGGTACTGGCAACACTACCTAGAGTTGTAGGCCCTGGAGAATCCGTTAAACTGCCTGTAACTGTTTTTGCAATGGAAAAACAGGTTAAGAACGTGAGTATTGAAGTTAAAACCAACAATTTCTTTACAGGGGGTGTAAAAAAATCAATAAGCTTTAATGAAATAGGTGACCAAGTAGTCAATTTCGATTTGGAAGTTGCTAAAAAATTGGGTATTGGAAAAGTTCACATTATTGCAAGAAGTGGTAAAGAAAAAGCAGAATATGATATTGAAATTGACGTTAGAGTTCCTAACCCTCCTATTGTTGATTATTATGATGCCATTATTGAACCAGGTCAGTCATGGAGTAAAGAATACGCTCCAATAGGTATGACAGGAACCAATAAAGGAACGCTGGAAATTTCGAGCATCCCTCCTATTGATTTTGGAAGACGATTAAAATATTTGTTGCAATACCCTCATGGTTGTGTTGAACAAACAACTTCTTCCGCATTCCCACAATTATTTTTAAGCACAGTAATGGAAGTTGATAATAATATGAAATCAAAAATAAATACCAATGTTAAAGCTGCTATTAATCGCTTAAAATCATTCCAATTACCTAATGGAGGGTTAGGTTATTGGCCCAATTCGACAGAAGCCAGTGAATGGGGAACCAGCTATGCCGGACATTTTTTACTCGAAGCTGAAGCAAAAGGATATAAACTCCCTATTGGATTTAAAACGAACTGGATTAAGTACCAAAAAAGAATGGCGAGAGAATGGTCTCCAAAATCGAAGAATAATAAATATTATTATTCTACTCAGGATTTAACACAAGCTTATCGGCTTTATACTTTAGCACTAGCCAAAAAACCTCAGTTGGGAGAAATGAACAGGTTACGTGAAAAAACAAATCTAACCGTTCAGGCTAAATGGAGGTTGGCTGCTGCTTATGCTATTGCCGGACAACCTGAAATAGCACAACAACTAACAAATAACTTAAGTACAACTGTAAAAGATTATACAGAACTGTCCTATACTTATGGTTCAACAAATCGTGATGAAGCCATGATACTGGAAACAATGAGTCTGATAAAGCAACGTTCTAAAGCTATTTCTTTGATGAAAAAGGTTTCCGGTGCTTTAAGTAGTAGAAGATGGATGAGCACACAATCAACTGCTTACTGTTTAATTGCCATGTCAAAATTTGCAGGAGACGAAGGTACTTCTAAAGAATTAAAATTTACTTACAATATTGGGAAAAATAATGTAAATGCGGCAACTCTCAAGCCAGTTGCTCAAATAGATATGAATCTCAAAGGTAAATCTGATGGAAAAGTAAATGTGAAAAATAATGGGAAAGGCATAATTTATGCAAGAATAACACTTGAAGGTATTCCTGAAACTGGTGATGAAACATCAGCTTCAAATAATTTGAATATGAATATAAAATATTTAAACATGAAGGGACAAGAAATTGATGTAACTCAATTGGATCAGGGAACAGATTTTATGGCTGAGATTAAAATTTCTAATCCGGGAATTATAGGGAATTATAAAGAAATGGCTTTAACACAAATATTCCCTTCAGGTTGGGAAATTCACAATACCAGAATGGATGGCTTTACCAATGTTCATGCCGCTGATGTGCCAACTTATGAAAATATTAGAGATGATAGGGTTTATACCTATTTTAATTTAAACAAAGGAAAAACAAAAACTTTCCGAATTTTGTTGAATGCAGCATATTTAGGAAAGTTTTATTTACCTACAGTTTATTGCGAAGCCATGTATGACAATAATATTAATGCACGCAAACCGGGTAAATGGGTTGAAGTTGTAAAACCAGGAAATAATTAATATCATGAAAAAATTAGTTTATTTATCATTAACAACAATTAGTTTATTATTAATGGCTTGCCCATATGAAGGCACAGTTGAATTAAGCACATATGAAGAATCTTTAAAAGTCGATAAAAAATTAATTGGTGAATGGGTCTCTTTTCTTGAAGATGGTGGTAGAGAAGAATTGCAAATTGAGAAAGCCGTAAAATCAGTATTCAATGTTACACATAGTAGGTTTGGAAAAAACAATAAACTAGAAGATAAGTTTAAATACAGAGTGTATTCAACTGAAATAGGAGAATATGAAATATTTAATATTGAAAATAAAGATGGTAAATACCTGTATTGTAAATTAGGTTGGACAGGTAAGGATGAATTTTATATTCAGTTTATAAAAAAGGAGTATGTTGAGAATAATTTCAAAGTAGATTCTGTCACCACTGAAAATTTCAAATCATTTGTAACAGACAATGTCAACAAAGAAGCTATGTTTGATGATAAACTGGAATTTTACAGAAAATATTCTCCAGAATATGAGAAAGTGAGAATGTATATGAGGAAATCAGGATTTTAATCGGTACTAAAATCTTTCTTCTTTTTAAGTGCTTCTTTCTGTTCTTTCTTTAGATTTTTAGCATATTTTTCATCAAAATCGAACTCCCCTTCATCTTTTTTGTACTCAATAAGTGCTGATGGAAAATCACTATCTACATCTTCAATGGCATCCTTCTTCTCTATTAACTCCATTACAAACATAAAGGGTTCTGCCCCTTTATCTCCTTCAAAAGTTGAAATAGCAATTCTTTTTGTAATAAATCCTGATTTTTCCAACTCCATCGTATAATACGTTTCTAATTTTAGTTCATAATTAAACTTATACGACCACTTTTTTGTAGAAACTAATTCGTTACCCTCATAAAGTTTTACGGATACCCCCTTCATTTTCTTATTATCTTTATCCACAAGATATCCTGCAAAACTAACCTGGCCAAAGGAATTATTGGAAATTAAAAACACAGAAAATGAAATACTCAATAACAGTTTTAACATAATTTCCAACTTAGGAGTTAACTCCTAAACGCAATTAACGTAGATAAGGTTACATATTTTTCTTTAATTGAAATATTAATCAAGAATTTTACATTGAATAAAATTTTAACAATAAGAAGTTTATGAAAATAAAAAACCGGAGAATAAATTTTATTCTCCGGTTTAAATGTAATCTAATTATAATATATTAACCTTAAAAGGCTAAAAATAGCTATAAATTATTTTACAGTATCAGCTAAAGCTTTACCTGCTTTAAATTTTGCAACT
>CAYRAD010000237.1:0-4793 GCA_964422135.1 uncultured Vicingus sp. | reverse complement strand
TTTAATGTTCTCCGCTTCGCTCCGAACTTAAACGACTTCGCATAATTCCGATGTTCATTTCAATTTCCAATCTCCTCCTTAGCGTCGGTAAACCAAAAATTCTGATTTTGATATCTTCGTTTAACGCTCCAGAGAGAAGTTGAAAACTTCTCACAACATCGCTGATTAAACGAAATTGTTGAAAAATAAAAAGGAGCACGCGAGTTTTCTACGAAAACAAATATTCTTCGGCTTTGCCTCAGTAATTACTTCATTTATAAATCTTCCAATAAATCATCTAATGTCTCATACGGAACATCCAAAGAAGAATATAATCTTTTCAATAAATCATCTTTTGGGGTAGATCTTCCTTTTACATATGACCAAACAGTTTGCCTTGTAACTCCAATCTCATCAGCGAGCCAAGATTGATTCCTTCCAAGTTCTTCCAATCTTCTTGTGATTAATCTACTCAGTCCTTGATTTTCAGGCCTATTAACCCTCTGTCTCGCTGTATATTTCTCATATTGACTTCGTGATTCAAACGGCTGTCCTGTTTCTGGATTAATCCTTTTTCTTACCATATCTTCCTCATATTGACTTCGTGATTCAAATGGCTGTTTTGTTTTTTTATTAATCCTTTGTTTTACTGTATATTCCTCATATTGACCTCGTGATTCAAACGGCTGTTTTGTTTTTTGATTAATCCTTTTTCTTACCATATATTTTTCATATTGACTCAGTGATTCAAACGGCTGTCCTGTTTCTGGATTAACTCTTTGTCTTACTTGATAATCCATTAATTGACTTCGTGATTCAAATGGCTGTCCTGTTTCTGGATTAATCCTTTGTCTCACTCTTGTCCAACCATATACAGAGGAATAAGAAACTCCAGTTTGCCTAGATATCTCAGCAGGAGACTGTCCACTACCATTATTATATAATCTTATGATTTCTTCTCTTGTTTTATCGGGTATTCTTTTTGGCATATTTAAAAGTATTAAATGAAGATTTATAAATATTACGAATAGTTATCACTATAAAATGAATTATCAAAATGGCGGGCACCCCTAAAATATTGTCTGCTACATAAAACATCGCTTAATCGCATATGTTATATCTAATTCAGAATTCTGGCTAAAAGTATTTTATAATATAAACCAAAAGATTTATTCTTTTTCTTTTAATGTTTTCAAAACTGATTTCTCAAATTTATCTTGTTCAAGAATAGAAAGTTTATGATATTTTTTTGGACATGATTCTTTTTCTGTTCCTTTCATATCAATTCCTTGAGGAGGTTCATAAGTTATTTTTTGTCGGAAATTTTCTCCAAACTGATAAGCGATTATCTCACCAAGACCTTGAACATCTACATGTTCACCCCTTGCTCCTGATTGAGTGTTCAAACTACAATAATTATAAGAGGGAGTGTCCTGAACATATTCGACAATTCCGATAAATTCTAGACCTCGATATTCTGCCATAAAGATAGATTTGATTAAACTTTTATAAATCTTTAGAATAATTTGTTATTATAAAATCAATACATACAACTTATTTCTAGAAAATACAGTTTAATAGGTTTCAAAAATTTTATAACGTAACAAAAACAATTAGATATTATGAATATAATAATAACTTTGATAATTTGTTTATTGGTTTCGTTTTTATTCACTTTGTTGGCCAAAAAATTAAAAATATCTGTTGTAATTGGTTTAATTGTTGCTGGAATTATAATAGGGTCTCATACATTAGGGAGAATTATTTTAGAACCCAACACAGAATTTATTTTAACCTTGGGTAATATTGGTTTAATAGTTTTGATGTTCCTAGCAGGACTGGAAATTTCATGGAGTATGTTGTATAAAGAAAGAAAAGACAGCATTTACTTAGCTTTCTTTGCATTTGTTACTCCATTTTTATTGGGTTTTTTGATTTTTTTATTTTTGAGATTTCCTGTGCCAACAGCAATAACTGTTGGAATATGCATGAGTATAACTGCAGAAGCAACCAAAGCTAGGGTATTATTAGGATTAGGAAAGCTAAAAACAAAAATCGGTTCTTTAATGATGGGGGCGGGGATAATTGATGATATATTAGGAATGGCTTTATTTGCTTTGGCTAGCCTTTGGCTTGTTCACACTATAGCAACCAAAGAAATTATAATTCTTTTTAGTGCAATATTATTCTTTTTTATAGGTATTGCTGTACATAAGTTTATTGGGAGAGAAATACAAAAAATCCGCTATTTAGAAAAAATTTTGTTGAGTTTTGTGGTTCCATTTTTCTTCATTGCTATGGGAATTCATTTTAGTTTACAATCTATCACTTTGAATCCTTGGTTATTGATAATAATAATAGTAGTTGCAATACTTGGAAAAATATTTGGAAGTTTATTCACCAAACCATTTACAAAATTAAAAATAAAACAACTTTATCTAGTTGGTTGGGGTATGAATTCCAGAGGGGCAGTGGAATTAGCTATTGCTTTCACTGCATTTAAAGTCGGCTTGCTGGACGCCAGCATCTATTCCAGTTTAGTTGTTATGGCTTTGGTTACCACTTTAATTTTTCCGTTTTTTATTAGAAGAATGGTTAAAAAAGAACCCAATATAATGAAATAATTTTCTGGCTTGCCCTCGAACTCTTCGAGAACTTTTGTTTCGCAAAAACTTCTCCAAATACCAATGTTATATTCAATTTTTGAATTACTTATTTTTATAAGAAATTATTCTTTCAAAACAACAATATTATTCATTCCTCTTCTCTTTCTTTCAATAAATTGTTTTGATTCTAATTTATCTAAAAGCCTAGTAGTTTTTACTTTTCCTATTTTAAGTTTATCCATTAAATCAGCTTGAAACATCGCTTTTCCTTCTTTTAATAATAAGTTAACAACTTCTTTCTCATCTTGTTCTAAATTTTCTAAATTTAGTTTCTTTTTTCTTTCTTTAACTTTCTTTATTACTATCTTTTCCTTTGGTTTAGTAAACATTATCGACAATCCAATAATAAAAATTATTAATGCAAGCCCTAAACTTATACCTGTTTGGATATTTATTGTTTGAGAAGCAGGACAGCTATTTCCCATGTCACAAGTCAATGCATGTATTTTTTTTAAAGCATTATTAAAAATAAAAATTATAAAAAACATAACTAAAGAAATACTTCCAATTATTAATCCAACTTTTTTATTCTTCATTTCAATGTTTTTATTCCTTGTTTGTTTTTATAATTTGCTATTGCTTTTCCTAAACCCTGTAAAGCCATTCCAGAACAATGAATTTTCACTGCAGGCAATCCTTTTAGTTCTTTTAAAATATCTTTTATTTTTATTTTTTCAACTTCCTTAATTGTTTTTCCTTTTACTATTTGAGTTGTTATTGAAGAACTTGCAATTGCTGCTGCACATCCAAATGTTTTAAACTTAATATCTTTAATTTTATCATCTTTAACTTTAATATAAACATGCATTATATCTCCGCAAGTAGGATTTCCAATTTTACCAACTCCATCTGGATTTTTCATTTCACCCATATTTTTTGGATGAATAAATTCTTTCATAACTTTTTTTGAGTATTTCATTTATTTAACCTCTTAATTAATTTATCAATTTCTTTTTTATCCATTCCATGTGCTAAACACCCTTGTTCAATTGTTTCTTGTGCTGCCATTGGACACCCAACACAAACCATTCCAGCTTTAAATAAAACTTCAGCTGCATCAGAATTTCTCATAACTAATTCATTTATTTTTGTCTTCTTTGTTATTTTCATTTTGCTAATGGGCTTAACTCTTTTTCATTTGACATTCTGGCGAATGAACGAAAACTTTCATCATACTAACGGAGAAAGTTTTCTTAATTTAATTACCACTTTTGCAAGTTTATCTAAAACATAATCAACATCTTTTTCAGTTGTATATTTACTTATTGAAATTCTTATAGAACTATTCGCTTCCAAAGGTTTTAATCCAAGAGCTTTCAAAACATGACTTGACTCAAGAGTGTGTGATTGACAAGCTGAACCAGTTGAAACATAAATTCCTTCTTTTTCTAAATAACCTCCAATAGCTTCACCTTCAATATTCATAAATGAAATATTAATATTATTACATAATCTTTTTTCCGGACCATTTAATTTAGTATCTGGAATTTTTAAAATACCTTGGATTAGCTTATCTTTTATCTTTTTCATATCTTTTAAATCTGCAATCTTGACTGCTTCTGCAAAACCAACTATTCCAGAAATATTTTCTGTTCCACTTCTTAAATTTCTTTCATGCCCTCCACCATGTAATAAAGGACTTATTTTAACTCCATCTTTAACATATAAAACTCCAACTCCTTTTGGTCCATGAATCTTATGAGAATTTAAACTTACTAAATCTAAATTTTTAACATCAATAGGAACTTTTGTAAAACTCTGGCAAGCGTCAGTATGGAATAAAACTTTTTTCTTTTTACAAAGTTCTCCAATTTTTTCTAAATCTTGAATTACTCCAATTTCATTATTTCCATGAATTATAGAAACAACTAAAGTATCATTTTTAATTGCTTTTTCAAGTTCTTTCAAATCAATGAATCCTTCTTTATCAACATTTAAATAAGTTACTTTTGCACCTTGTTTTTCAAGCCACTTACAAGTATTTAATATAGAAGCATGTTCTATTTTTGTTGTAATAATATGTTTCTTAGAATTAGAAAAAAATAATCCTTTCAAAGCAAGATTATTTGATTCTGTTCCACCAGAAGTAAAAATTAATTCATGAGGTTTTGCATTAATTTCTTTTGCAATTATTTCTCTCTATTCTTG
>CAYRAD010000236.1:0-4806 GCA_964422135.1 uncultured Vicingus sp. | reverse complement strand
CATGATTAAAGAAGGTGAAAATTTAGCAGCTTTGCATCCACAAATTGTGGTAAAAGTTCCGGCCATTAAAGAAGGAATAAAAGCCATCAAGTATTTTTCCGATAAAGGAATTAAAACCAATTGTACCTTGATATTTTCTTCAGGGCAGGCTTTATTGGCAGCCAAAGCAGGAGCAACCTATGTTTCTCCATTTATTGGTCGGTTAGATGATGTATCTACTGATGGGATTCGGTTAATTGATGATATTCGTTTGATCTATGACAATTATGCTTTCGAAACTCAAATTTTAGCAGCTTCTGTTCGTCATACTATGCACATCATTCAGTGTGCAGAGGTTGGTGCTGATGTAATGACCGGTCCCTTGAGTGCAATTTTAGGTTTATTAAAACATCCTTTAACCGACAATGGTTTGGCTCAATTTTTAGCTGACCACGCTAAAGTAAATGAAAAATGATTAATGGATAATTGACAATTAAATTTTCCTCATAACCAACAACTAAAAACTAACACCTTATATTACTTACTCCTAAATTATGTTAATCGTTATACATCCCGATAATCCTGATAAAAGAAAAATTGACCAGGTTATTTCCATTTTACGAAAAGGTGGAGTTATCATCTACCCTACTGATACGGTTTATAGTATGGCTTGTGATTTAATGCATCGGAGAGCTGTTGAACGAATGGCTCAGATTAAAAGAATTAAAATTGAGAAAGCTAATTTTTCACTAATTTGTAATGATTTAAGCGGAATTTCTAATTATACTGTTCAGTTTAGCAATTCAATTTATAAAATGATGAATCGTGCTTTACCCGGCCCATTTACTTTTATCTTAAATGCCAATACTAATGTTCCGAAACTTTTTAAATCAAAAAAGAAAACCATTGGAATAAGGGTTCCTGATAATAATATTGCCAGAGTACTTGTTGAGGAATTAGGCAATCCGTTAATTTCTACTTCTGTGCATGATGAAGATGAAATATTGGAATACATTACGGATCCTGACCTTATTCATGATAAGTATAAAAATATTGTAGATGCTGTTATTGATGGAGGATACGGAAAAAATGAGGCATCGACCATTGTTGATTGTACAGGTGATGAACCTGAAATTATCAGGGAAGGCATCGGAGATTTGAACCTTATTTAATATTATTTCTTTCCTATAAATTTTATTGACTTGCTTAGTTTTTTAGTTTAAATTTGCATAACAAACTAAAAATCAAATACTATGAAAAAAAATTTACTTTCTATTTTTGCCATTTGTTTGGGCATTTCTTCTTATGCCCAGTACGAAGGTTTTGAAAATTGGACAACTGACAGTGTCCTGACTCTGGATGATTATCAAACTTCTGTAAATGATAAAGGTATTGAGGGAACATTAGCAACCTATCCTGTAACTGATCCGATAACCGGTACGTATTCAATCAAATTAGAAACCATATTAGGTTCTAACAACGACACTATTTTTGGCTATTTTTTAAGTGGAGATCCTGACACACAAGCACCAGGACAAGAAGTAACCATTGGTGTAGTTGATAGTATTGTGGGGTGGTACAAATGTGATATCATGACTGGTGATTCTGCCGGAATCATTTGCATGACAACCTTTTCCAGTTCTCCTTCAGGTGGAGGAATTTATTATTTTACCGGAACCCAATCTACCTGGAAACGATTTGCTTTTTATGTGGGAGCTCCTGCTGCTGATTCTATGATGTTGGCTGGTGCAACAGGGGATCCAATGAATAATTATTATGGCATTCCGGGAACATGGATTCAATTTGATGATATTCAATTAAAAAACTCAACAAGTTCTATGAACGTACTGAACTATAGTTTTGAAAACTGGTCACCGGCAAGTTGGGAAGAGCCCAATGGATGGACAACAGGAAATACTTGGGCAATCGGACAACCTGTAATGCCCATAGTTAAAACTACTGATAATCATTCGGGTAATTATGCAATGGAGTTAACACTTCTACAAAATGCCCAGGGAGATACGATTTGGGGTGCTGCTACAAATGGCTATTGGACATATAACGGTCCTGCAGGAGGACAGCCTTTTACGGGTTCTCCAACAGGTGTTGAATGTTATTATAAATATGCTCCTTCCGGTAATGATACCGCTAGTTTTGGTATTCAATTTAAACAAGGTAGTACTATTGTTGGTAATTACGGTTATGGCTTTACCGGAACCACAAGTACATATACACAATGGACTCAGTCAATTTCACCTATAACACCTGATTCTGTTCTTATAACGATATGGGCAGGTAATAATATAGGTAGTCAATTTAAAATTGATGATATCGATTTTATATTTCCTGTTGGAGTTGCTGAAGGATTAACCGTTGAAAAATTAGTTGCTTACCCAAACCCGGCAAGTGATGTTTTGAAAATCAAATTTAACATCGAAAACGAAAACGATGTTAACATCCGATTAATTGATGCGGTTGGAAAAGAATTAACATCAAGATCTTTAGGACATCTTTCTTCAGGAACATACAGAGAATCTTTTAACACTTCAATTTATTCAACTGGTGTTTACTTTATTGAATTTACACTAGGTAATCAGAAATTAGTAAAACGATTTGCTGTAAAATAACAAATCTCAATAATGTATAAAAAGACCTGTATTAAATAACAGGTCTTTTTATGTTAACAACATAATCTAATTAAAACATAATGAAGAAATTATTTTTTGCCCTATTTTTCATTGTTTCATTTTCATCTATTTCTAATGCTTCTCATTTTACTGGTGCAGATATAACATATACCTGCCTTTCTGGAAATCAATACGTGGTTACTTTAAAATTGTATAGAGATTGTAGTGGAATAGTGCCTAACCTTATTTCAGAGAATGTAACTTTTCAATCTACTTCAATAACTCAAAATTACATTGTAGCTTTACCTTTTATTGGTCAATCTGAAGTTTCTCCAATTTGTCCTGGACAAACATCTACATGTAATGGGGGAACTCTCCCCGGTGTTGAGGAATATATATATCAAGATACTGTATCAATTGCTTCTGCAAATGATTGGATTTTGAGTTGGGGTGTATGTTGCAGAAATGGATCTATAACAAACCTAGTCAACCCTGCTAATGCATCTCTTTTTGTTCAAACATCTTTAGACAATGTAGTTGCTCCTTGTAATAGTTCACCATATATAACTGGAGTTTCTGCTCCATATTTTTGTAGTAATATGATTCAAACATTCTGTCCAGGAGCTATAGATCCTGAAGGAGATAGTTTGTACTACCAATTAGTAAGTCCTTTAACAGCCTCAGGAACTCCTATAGCAAGTGTCCCACCTTATACACCAACTGTTCCTTTAGAAAATCTTACTTTAAATTCAAGTACAGGTTGTATAACTTTTAACCAAACGACTGTAGGTAGTTTCGTTGTATCTTACTTAATTGAAGCATATGATAATTCAGGTAATATGACTGGATCTATTATTTATGATTTTCAATTTCAAGTACTTGCTTGTTCTAACACTTCACCATCAGCAGACCCTGGTGGAATTGTAATAACAGGAGGAAGTGGCACATTATTAAGCCCTAATTTAATTGAAATTTGCGAAGGAAACACTACTTGCTTTGATGTAATATTTAATGATGCAGATGCTGCTGATATTTTGGCTATAGATACTGCTTTAAGTAGCTTATTTACACAATTACCAGGAGCAATTCTTAACGTAACAGGTACCAATCCACTAACAGTTAACGTATGTTGGACTGTACCAGCTGGAACAAATAGCTCTGTAGTTACAGGCCTAACTGTAAATGATGGAGTTTGCCCAATAATGGGGGTCGCATCACAACCAATAGCTTTTAATATAATTATAAGTACAGTTGCTGTTTCCGATATTACAATATGTGGTTTAGAAACTGCTCAATTATCTGCTTCTGGAGGAACTGTATTTACTTGGACTTCCATTTCAGGTGATCCTATTATTGTTGGGACAAATTTTAGCTGTAACCCTTGTACCAATCCAGTAGCTACTCCAACAATTAATACTACATATTTAGTGACTAGTAACTTAGCTGTAGGGTGCGATAATACAGACACCGTTTCTGTTATGATTGCACCTAATTATTCAATAACCTCTACACAAAGTACATCTAATATATGTCTTGGAGAATCCGTTAACTTTACTACGACACCTTCACCTGCTGGATCTTATAATTACTCATGGTCACCCTCAGCCAGTATGAATAATAGTACCATTTCCAACCCAGTTGGGATCTTTACAACTCCTGGAGTTAATATGGTAATTGTAGATGTAGATAAAGCAGGGACTTGTATAAAAAGTGATACTCTTTACGTTACAGCCTCCACAAATTTTTCTCCAGATATTAATATTACCCCTAACCCTGCAAGTTTATGTGGAAACTCATCTGTACAGTTAAACGTTGATCTTGGCGGAGCTATTCCTGTTTCTTGTGGAGCTAGTCCTACAAATATTTGTAGTGGTCCATCAACAAATACTACTGTCGGAGTCCAAACTGGGGTAAATGATTCTACTGTTTATCCTGCACCATATGGGAATTGGTACAAAAATGCTAAACACCAATTTTTATTCACTGCAAGTGAATTAAATGCAATGGGTATAAGTGGTGGAAAATTTACTGAAATAGCTTGGGAAGTTACTCAAATAGTTGGTACCAGTGTTTACTATGATTATCAACTCTCCATGGGTTGTACTTCTTCAGATAGTTTAACTGTTTGGGAAACCGGATTAACACAAGTTCTTAATCCATCTACTGTGAATATAGTTGCAGGAATGAACACCCAAAGACA
>CAYRAD010000235.1:0-4866 GCA_964422135.1 uncultured Vicingus sp. | reverse complement strand
GTATGATTGTTATTGTTGCCGAAGGTGAAGAATCTGGTGGAGCTTATGAAATTGCTAAAAAAGTAAAGGATATATGCCCGCAGTACGATACCAGAGTTACAGTTTTAGGACATATACAACGTGGTGGAAGCCCTTCAGCAATGGACAGAGTATTAGCCAGTAGACTGGGAAATGCTGCCGTTAATGTTTTAATCAGCAATAAAACTAATGTAATGGTTGGCTTAGTTAATAAAGAAATTGTTTATACCCCTTTTGTAAAAGCCATTAAGCACAACATAAAAATCAATATGGATTTAGTTAATTTAGCCGAAGTACTTTCGTGTTAATTTAAGACTTTTTGGTGTTAAAGATTGCTGTTTATGAGTCTTTTCAAGAATTCTTATAGGTTCCGTATATCTCGTTATGGGTTTTCAAACTATCATTAGTCCTTCAAAACCATGCCTTATCTACGAAAAACAATAAAAACTGTGAGCGTTGAGTTCTATCGAACTCAGCTTACTATTTAGAAAGTACAATTTTCTGAACTCTTTTTGATTTTTCAGTAACGACATCAAGCAAATATATTCCATTTGGATACCTTGAAATGTCCAGTTGACCGAAACGGAACTTCTGTAAATTCTCTCCAAAAATATTCTTGAGTGTAATTATTTTTATCTTTTCCTTACTATAAATGTTAAGAATTCCGTGACTTGGATTGGGATAAATTTTAAAGTCGTCATTTTGTTCCGTTTCAGAAATACCAATTGCATCGGTAACATATCTAATTTGTGCTGCATCAGCACTTGCCTGTATATCCGATAAACTATCACCGGCAATAATCGCAAAAGCAACACTCACTTTTTGTCCCGAATTTAAGCTAAAACTTCCGGAAGAAACTACATGAGCCACATCAGCTCCTGTAACACCACCAGCTGTATTTCTATAAGTTGATAAAGTAATGTATTTTTCTGATGCATCAAATCCACCACTATTCGGATTAACCCCTCCACTTCCATCCAAATCAATAGAATAATTTACTCCTGTATCTACAGACAATACTTTTACTGCGCCATAAATGGTATCGTTATTCATAGAATGAACATAGCCCATTTTACGGGAAGCATCAAATCCTGCTTTATTAGTAGCATAATCAATAATATCCCAATCAGTAAAAAGACCAGCATATAAATTTGATAAAGCTGTTAGTCCAGTGTTCTCTATAGTATAAGCTACAATAACATATTTATCATCCGGTGCATTGGGATAGGCATAAGAATATTGTTCAATTTTAATATCCATTGGTGAAGACATAGGAGAATCATCAGTAACTCCATATAAATCCATAGCCGAAACATAAGGAGGGTGAAACTGTACATTTTGTTGCGAACTAAAATCCATATCCTGAGCTGTAACTCCTCTAACTGCATCAGCTACCCGAGTATTTCCATCACCAATCATCAAACCCGATTCATAGATAAGTTGTTCATCATTATAAGTAAATCCTAAGCCAACGGTATTGTTGATGTCATTAAATCCTATTTTTCCATTGCTTGTTATCGTTGTGGACACTTGATTTTCTACTAAATTAATATAATCAGGATTAAGGATAACCGTAAAATATTCATTGTTTGTATAGGTTCCATTAGTAATTTCCGCTTTGAACAATACTTCTTCATTAAATGCTGCTCCGTTTAACACTTCCACAATAAATGGATCAACACTATTAGCATAACTCATATAGCCATTAAATGTAGGCAATGTAGTAGTTCCATCAATAATATTTACATAAGGAGAAGCTGAAGTCAGCGTAACAGTTAAACCCGAAATGTTATTAAAATAGTTAGTGAAAGTTCCTGTTATAAAAAGTGAATCACCAAACTCATAAATAGTGTTATTATGATCGGTTATATCTTCACTTACCAATTCAACAAACTGAGCCGAACTTCCTAAAACCCCTTTAAACAAGTTTAGTCTTCCACTTCCCAACTGATCGACATAAGAAGGATTAAGTGCATTCAAATCATCTGCTGTAGCCTGTATCAAAGCCGCTATCTGTTGATTATTGTATGATGGAAACTGAGATTTAAGCAAAGCAGCCCCACCTGAAACAATAGGAGCAGACATTGAAGTACCTCCATTGGTAGCATATCCACCATTTGCACTGGTTGTCCAAATAGTTTGCCCGGGTGTAGAAATATCAACATAATATCCATAATTAGAAAAACTTGCCTTTAAATCACTTTGCTCTGTTGCAGCCACACTCAATACTCCATTATAAGCAGCAGGATAAAATGCAGTATCAGAACCATTGTTACCAACAGCAGCTACCACCAAACAACCTTTATTAATAGTTGCATAATCTACAATATTTTGTCCGAATTGTGAGGATACAAAACCTCCCCACGAGCAATTGATAACAAAGCAACCATGATCTGCTGCATAAACAATTCCCTGATAGGCTTGAGTTAATATACCTGCACTGTTGGCTATCTTTACAGGTAAAAATTTACAATTAAACCCTACCCCAGCAATTCCTGTTACATTATCAGTTACAGCAGCTGCAATTCCTGTTACATTAATTCCATGTATGGTAGATTCCACCATTGCATCGTTATCGTCCATTCCCAAATCCCACCCCATATAATTATCTATATAACCATCACCATCATCATCACTGCCATTGATAGGGTCGGCATAATTTAATTTTACATTTCCCAATAAATCAGGATGAACAGGATCCCAACCGGTATCAGTTATCCCGATAATCACATCGGTATCTCCTTTGTTAATTCCCCATGCACTGTCAGCTTTAATCAGATTAATATAGTACTGATTTGCTAACAAAGTATCATTTGGAGTGTAACAAAGTTTAGGTAAATAATAAGGTTCTACATACTCAGCTATTTTTAACTTTTTAAGCTGAGTGATAATTACATTTATAGGAAATGGACTGGAATAATGCAGTTTATAAATTAATGACAAGTCTATATTTCCCTCTGTTTTTTCTTTTTCTTTCTCAGGAAATATTTTTTCCAGTTTATCAACCCCTATCTGAACTGCCAATTGATTGAACTGGGGAATATAAATACTATTTCTGGAGCATTTAGACCTATATTGTTCCTTAGCTTTAAAAATTATTGTCCGTGGCAGAGTTTCATCAGTTAGTTGACAAATAGCGATCTTTCCCACTATCACACTGCTGATAATAAGAAGTACTTTTAAATGTTTAAAAATTAGTTTCATGATACTACGAAAATAAACATATCTGAATAACAAATTGCACGTAATTTGATTAACGCAGCAAAATCAACTTTTTAAGGTATTTTTTAGCCTTAGAATCGAACCTAATATAATAAACACCTTCGGCAAAATTATCCATATTCAACTCCAGCTTTTTCTTTTTATGCATTGGTTTATGTTCAACGACTACTTCTCCCATTAAATTAACAATAGAAACTGATGTTATTGAATGATTACTAAATTCTATAGTAAGTTTTCCGGTAGTTGGATTAGGATAAACAATAAAAGGATCATCTTTTATATTTTCAATTCCTACTTCTGTAATTTTAATTGTATCAGAATTATTAGAGCATCCAAAACTATCTGTTACCTGAACAAAGTAATCTCCTACATTTTGAGCAATATGAATGGTATCATTAGCACCAGAAATCGCTGTTGTATTATAAAACCACTGTATATTCAGGTTGGTTGAGTAGATTAAGGTATCGCTGCCTTTTAGGGTTAAAACCGGTTTAAGTGGTAAGGACCTCCAAGCCACTTGAATCGTGTCAGATCGAGCCTGACAACCACTTCCATTGGTTACGGTAACATAAACACTTTGATTTGTATCTACTATAATGCTTTGAGTGGTTGCTAATGTTGACCACAAATAAGAAATGGCTGAAGGTGAAATAATTTCAACTGGTGTACTATCATCTCCACAAATGTTAATATCACTTCCTAATGAAACCTGATAATTTGAAATATTTAAAGCGTTAAAAGCATTTATTTTGCCATTACCAAAAACGGGGTTGGGAATTGTTCCGGTAAATACATCCTGCTTTGCTGTATAGGTAAAGGCTGTTTTTATTTCAGCCATTGTTGCATTGGGGCATTTTTGAAGATACAATGCAGCCGTACCAGCTACAACCGGTGAAGCCATAGAAGTTCCTCCATTTACACGATGCATTCCTCCATAGGCCACTTTTGCCCTGTTAGCTGGTGTTGAAATTAAGTTTGCAGCTATAACCGCAGCAGAATTAGGTCCTATCGTTATATCACCGGTAGCTGCAATATCGGGCTTAAGATTTCCTCTTCTATCTGGACCAATACTGGATGTAACTGCTTTTTCACCTGGTGTTCCAGGTCTCACCCTTTCTATAGTATCTACATCAATATAAGTCTTACGATTAACAAAATTGGCAACTGTTAATAAATTTGAGGAACAACTGAAACTGCTCACAATAGTTTGAGCTGAATCCGGACGAGTATAATAAGTCATTGCCGGATATTGTGCTATAGATGGCAGTCCAGATTCTACCACATCGGATGTTCCTAATAAACTCGATGACCAGAAATCAAATTTTCCCGAACCTGTACTTAAAATGCTAAAATTATATGTATTGGAATCCGGTTCATTTAATAAAACCTGTAATAAATATTTATCATTCTGAATTTCAGCATAAGTTTCTACAACAGCTAAAACATTGCTTCCATTTTTAATAGTATCCGTATAATAACCTAACCTGTTTTGAATATTTACAAAAGATGTCCTTCCTCTTTCTTCAAAATTTCCTGATGGCAAATTAGCTCCAAAAGCGTATGTTACATTATTAAAATCGGCTGTATCTGACCATATTTCATAAAAAACGGAACCAAAACCCAATG
>CAYRAD010000234.1:0-4911 GCA_964422135.1 uncultured Vicingus sp. | reverse complement strand
AATTTAAACACAATTTCTATATTCATCTACTTTAACACCTAAAACAAATTGCCCAAGAGCGGGTGTAACCCCAGTAATAACACCTGTAGCTGGGTTTATGGTTAAGCTACTTCCTCCTAAAGGGTCGTTCCAAGTGTAACCAGCATTGTATGGTACGTTTTGAAAATTTGGTCCTGGCCAAGAAGGATTATTATCTTCAAAAGGATGATAAAAGGAATAAACTAAAGAATCTCCATCTTTATCTGTTGCTCCATGGTCGAATGTTAACGGATTTCCTTGGCAAACGAATACAGGTGGAAAATTTTTCCATTGAGGACTTGAATTTGTAAGTAATGAATTATTATCAGGTATATACGTGTAATAGGAAGCTCCTGTCTGCCCAGGTGTAACCGGCACATTGGTAATAGACCAGTTTCTACAACAGTAGCCAAAGTATAAATGATAACCACCTGATTGAGGAGGTAGGTTATTTACAATTTTAGAATAAATAGCCTCTTCAACACAGATTCCTGGATCAAACGCACAGGTGTCAATTGGTGGGTTTAAAACTTGTGTTTGTGTTAATGGAATTATAATGTCTTTATCAGGAGAAAAACTATTTCCGTTTTGATCTCTAACTTCTATCCTTACATTGTTTGGAAAATTTGCATGCCCAGGACCACAATCTCTATACATCTTAAAAGTTACACGATAAGTAGCTCCCCCTAAGTGTTCGTAAGTAATTGAACCGCCTACGATATGGGTTGACTTTCCTATAAAAGGAGCCATTAAAAAAATTAGTGTAAATAGTAAATTGTAAACCTGTTTCATTAGTTAGTATAAAATAAGTGTTGCAAATCTATTAAAATTAATGCTATTTTTCTAATTATCGATAAATTCAACAAATTCATCTATGGATGTTAACTATTGAACTTGAAAAGAGTGATTATTTATATATCTTTGTCAATTAATCTTTAATCAATTGGTTATGAAAGAATTCTTTATTAAGAAAATAACTTACGCCAAGTTAGCCTTATTTATTTTATCTATTACCCCTTTTACTAAATTCAATGCACAAATCAATGTGCTGTGGGAGTCTAGGTTTACCAGTTCGGGTACGAATTCCGACTCAGGAAAAGAACTAGCTATTGATGCAGGTGGAAACGTTTACGTTACTGGCACATCTTACACTAATGGTACTAATGGTTATGATATTGTAACAATAAAATATGACGCTCTAGGAAACCAGCAATGGGTTGCTACATATAACGGTACTGGTAATGGTTTAGATGAAGGAAGAGATATAGCTGTTGATGTAAGTGGAAATATTTATGTTACTGGCTATACAACATCTTCAGGTTCTAATTATAATTATGTTACTATAATGTATAACAGCAGTGGAGTCCAACAATGGGCAACTACTTATAATGGCACTGGTAATGGTTTTGATGAGGCGTACAGTTTAGCCATTGATAATTCTGGAAACTGTTATGTAACAGGTGGAAGTGACGCAGGCTCACAAGGAAGTAATTTTGTAACTATAAAGTATAATAATTCAGGTGTTCAACAATGGGCTACATCCTATAATGGTCCAGGAAACAACGTTGATGCTGCAACTCAAATAAAATTAGATGCTTCAAATAATGTTTATGTATCTGGTCATAGCTATGGTAGTGGAACTGATTTAGACATTGCAACTGTAAAGTATAATAATTCAGGCAATCAACAATGGGTATCTAGATACGATGGTACATTAAGTTTTTTTGATGTTCCAGATGCTTTGTACGTAGATGCCTCTAATAACGTTTATGTAGCTGGCGCAAGTTATGGAGGACTTGCAACACAAAATGACTATGTTACCATTATGATTGATAATGCAGGCAACCAACAGTGGGCTAAGGTTTTTGATGGCCCTCTAAATGATGAAGACCAAGCTTTTGATATTATTGCAGACCAAAACCAAAATGTATATGTTACAGGTAGAAGTATGGGGGCTGGTGGTACTGCTGAAAACATGGTTACTATAAAGTATGATTCTGGAGGAAATATTATATGGCAAGATACTTACGATGGCCCAGCAAGTGCTTATGATGATGCTCAGCAAATGCGTTTAGGTGTATCGGGTGCTCTATATGTTACAGGCTATAGTGCTGGTACCGGGACAAACAATGATTATTTAACATTAAAATATGATACTTTAAATGGTAATATTTTATGGAAAGCTAGATTTGATGGCCCTGCAAGCAACAGTGACCAAGCATTTGCAATGGAAATTGACGCTACTGAAAGTATTTATGTTACAGGAAGCAGTACTGATCCCTCTACTTTTAAAGATTATTCTACCATTAAATGGTGTCAACTAGAAGCAACTGCTGGTGCAGATGTAGCAATTTGTTTAGGAGACAATACTCCTTTAGATGCAACAACTGCTGGTGCTATAAGTTATGATTGGAGTCCAGGAACTGGACTTAGTGACTCAACTGTTGCTAACCCAACAGCCAGCCCAACTACTACAACGATGTACACCGTTGCTGTGACAAATGCTTTAGGTTGTGTGGATTTAGATACTGTAATAGTAACCGTAAATCCCCTTCCTTTAGGAACAATTACTACAAGTGGATCAACTACCTTTTGTGATGGAGATTCTGTAACATTAACCGCAGTAAATTCTGGAACATATTACTGGAATCCTACAGGAGACACAACTCAGTCGATTATTGTTTATAATTCTGGCAATTATGATGTTACCATAACCGATTCAAATAATTGTGTTATTTCAGGAACTGATAGTGTTTTTGTTAATAACCTACCCATTGTTTCTGCTGGGTCTGACATTAATTTATGTATGGGAGATTCTATCTTGTTAAATGCAACCGGAGCTAATACTTATACATGGAATACACAAACCACTTTGTCAGACTCTACTATCTCAAATCCGTTGGTTTATCCGTTATCTACAAATAATTATTGGGTTACAGGTGTTGATTCCAATGGATGCGAAAACATTGATACTGTAATTGTTGCCGTAAGTATTTCCCCAACAGCAGTAATGTCTAACTCAACAAGTAATGATACGCTAGATCTAAACCTTCCCAATGGCGGAGATATTCAGTTCTTTTCTAATTTAAGTGTTAATGCTATCGGTTTTAACTGGAATTTTGGTGACGGAGGAAATAGCACACAAGCTAATCCAGTTTATACCTATGTAAATGATGGTGATTTTATAGTAACATTAATTGCATCGAACGGGGGATGTACTGATACTGTTTATGGCAACATTACTGTTTTACAAGCTGTTTTTGTTGGCTCCAAAAATATATCTGATAAACTTAGTGTTTACCCTAATCCGGCAAATCATTATGTTGAAATTAATGTAGAAAAAATTATCCCTATTCAAAATATTGAAATTTATGATAATCTTGGGAGATTAATTCAGACTGAGGATATGAGAAATAAAAACAGACTTACCATTATAACTGATAACTTTTTAGATGGTATCTATTATATACTAATTAATACAGATAAAGAAAAAATAGCTAAAAAACTTTCTATCTCCCATTAGTATATTAACTATCATTTTATTATACTTGTATAGATACTGTCCTTAAATGGTAATATGAAGTTTTTGAATTTGCTGATATTTGTTTCACTTTTATTGTATTGCTCTCCTCCTAAAGGCCCTCAAACATTTAATAGCCCAATGGTTGGTAAAACCATAAAAGAACTAATTTCAGTGAAAGGAGTTGCTAAAGAAATTAAAGTCTTTGACAAAAATCAGGCATATATTTATAAAACCAAAGAAGAATACTATGGTAAAAAAGTTTCTTCTTTCGAAAATGATTCTTTACTCACTCCGAAAAAAGTTTTTATGATTGAACATATTTATTATATCAATGAACAAGGTGTTGTATATAAATATCAGGTTTGGAAAAAACGAGTTAATTAATTCTAAAATTCTAACTATATTTATAATTTATGCAATTTATAATTTATGCAACCTAATTTATAATTTTTCGTCTATTTATATTATGAGTGTTTTTTACCTTTAAAAATATACCTATAAAAAGCTTTTATCTATAAAAATTAAATTAAAAATATATCTTATGAAAAATTTATTTCTGACTCTGATTTTGATTTCATTAACAACTTTCGCCTTTGCGCAAAATGTTGGAATAAATACTACAGGTGCAGTGCCTGATCCTTCTGCTGCACTGGATATTGATTATCCTGATAAAGGACTTTTAGTCCCACGAGTTGCATTATTAAACACAACTGATGTAATAACAATTCCCTCTCCCGCAACCAGTCTATTAGTGTACAATACGAATGCTGGTATGACTGGTGGTGCTGTAGGATACTGGTATTGGGATGGTGCTGCATGGGTTCAGGCTTTAGGGCCGCAAGGACCTGCTGGTGCTAATGGTACTAATGGTACTAATGGTACTAATGGTACTAATGGTACTAATGGAACCAACGGTACCAACGGTACAAATGGTACAAATGGTGTTGACGGATTAAGCTGTTGGGATACCAATGGAAATGGTGTTCAGGATGCCAGTGAAGATGTTAACTTAGACGGTAACTGGGATGCTTTAGATTGTGCAGGTGTAGATGGCGCTGTCGGGTCACAAGGACCTGCTGGTACTAATGGTACTAATGGTACTAATGGAACCAACGGTACCAACGGAACAAATGGTGTTGACGGATTAAGCTGTTGGGATACCAATGGAAATGGTGTTCAGGATGCCAGTGAAGATGTTAACTTAGACGGTAACTGGGATGCTTTGGATTGTGCAGGTGCAGATGGCGCTGTCGGGCCTATAGGACCAAGTTGGACATTAACTACTCCTTCTTTTAACACCAATGGTACTATGGTAGTAAATGGTACTGCCGGATCAGGTGGCCCTGTTACTTCTGTTGCCGGGGCATGGT
>CAYRAD010000233.1:2643-4922 GCA_964422135.1 uncultured Vicingus sp. | reverse complement strand
TCAACCGGAGAACCGTCATCTACCAATACTTTTACTATTTTCCCACTCATCTCTGCCTCAATTTCATTAAATAGTTTCATTGCTTCAATCATACATACAACAGTATTTTCATTAACATCATCACCTATATTTACAAATGGTTGTTTATCAGGGGAAGGTTTTCTGTAAAATGTTCCAATCATAGGTGATTTGATGGATAAATATTTTGAATCGTCTTCTTTTTGAGGTGTAGCAGAAGTTGCCTGTGGTGGAGCTACCTGAACAGGTGCCGAAGCTGGCACCATCGTTTCCTGTATTGGTGTTGCAACAGGTGCCTGAACATGAATTACCTGTTGTACTTCTTCTACTTGTTTTCCTTTTTTATGTGGAGGAGTTTTAATAGTAATTTTAAAATCTTTATCTTCTATTTCAACTTCACTAACGCCTGATTTTGCAACAAATTTTATTAATTCCTGGATTTCTGTTGGCTTCATAATGTATCTTTTTTGATTTTTTTATCTATACAAAAGTAATTAATATTATTTGGAGTTATAAGCCCATTTTACCCAAATAGCCCCCCAGGTAAAACCTCCTCCAAAGGCAGAAATAATAATATTATCGCCTTTATTTAATTGATTCTCCCATTCCCATAAACACAAAGGAATCGTTCCTGATGTGGTATTACCATAACGCTGAATATTTAGCATAACTTTATCATCACTTAATCCCATTCTTCTTGCTGTAGCATCAATTATTCGTTTATTGGCCTGATGAGGTACCAACCAGGCAACATCATCTCCTGTCAAGTGATTTCTTTCCATTATTTCTGCCGAAACATCGGCCATATTAGTAACAGCAAATTTAAAAACTGCTTGACCTTCCTGATGAATATGATGTTCTTTATTTTTTACTGTTTCCAGTGTTGGAGGATAAGCTGACCCTCCTGCTTTTTGATTCAAAAACTGAAAACCTGAACCATCGCTTCTTAATATGGAATCCTTAATACCCAATCCTTCTTCGTTTGGTTCCAATAAAACTGCTCCACATCCGTCTCCAAAAATAACACAGGTAGTTCGGTCTTCATAATCAACTAAAGCCGACATTTTATCCACACCAACTACCACTACTTTTTTATGCGAACCTGATTCAACATATTTTGAACCGGTAACCAATCCGTATATAAAACCGGAACAAGCAGCATTAACATCAAAACCAAATGCATTTTTAGCACCGACTTTATCACTTATAATGTTTGCTGTTGCTGGGAAAATATGATCAGCAGTAACCGTACAACAAATCAATAAATCTATTTCTTCCGGAGAAATTCCTCGTTTTTCACATAAACCTTTTACAGCTTTAGCACCCATGACTGATGCTCCTTTCCCTTCTCCTTTTAGTATTCTTCGTTCTTTTATTCCGGTTCTTGATGTTATCCACTCGTCTGTGGTATCAATCATCGTTTCCAATTCCTTGTTGGTTAAAACATAATCCGGGACATATCCCTGAACCGCTGTAATTGCTGCAATAATTTTACTCATAAATTCTTAATTAGCAAATGAACAAACGAAAGTAAAAAATATATCTTCTTAAATGTCAAATAAAATAAAAAAACTTATCGATTCAAGTGATGAACCAATAAGTTTTATAGTTTCTTATTAATTTCTTTTCAAAAGATTTACAATGCTACTTCTTTATCAATAGCTTGTTTCCCTTTGTAATATCCACACTCCCCACAAACTCTGTGGTACAATACAGGAGCTCCACAATTAGAACAATTTGCTAATGTCGGTGCTACTGCTTTGTAATGTGTTCTTCTTTTATCTCTTCTGGTTTTTGATATCTTTCTCTTTGGATGTGCCATTTTAATTGTTTTTTTTCAAATTTATATCTTGTAAAGATGACCACCTTGGGTCTATAATTTCTTTTTTTTGTTCTACTTTTTTTAATCTTTCTATTACTTCCTGGTTACATAAGTCTTCAGGATGTACTCTTTTTTTGGGGAGGTTTAAATTAATAAACTCATAAATATACACGGCTACGTTTATTTCATGTTCATGAATCGGTATTACCACTATCTCCTCCGTTTCATCATATTCTTCGTTACCAAATTTAACAATCAATTTTTCTTCTCCTTCAACCGCTATCTCTACTGAATCGAGGCATCGGTCACATGGAACAGTAATGCTTCCCTTAAAATCAAATTTTAGCAACAACATGGTTGATTGTTTAATGAATTCCAAATCAATTTTAAATGATGATTTTTCGAACTCTTCACAATCAAACTCATCAAAGAACTTATT
>CAYRAD010000233.1:0-2543 GCA_964422135.1 uncultured Vicingus sp. | reverse complement strand
CTAAAAAATACGAAGAATTAAAAGCAAAACAACAAAGTTGCAGAGACGAAAACGCTGCTTTAAAAGCCCAAAATCAAGATTTAGAAGAAAAAAACAATGAGCTTAATGCCAATTTAGTTGCTTTAAAAAAGCAACTGGATGAACTAAAAGACGAGGTTGAATTGAAAAATACCGACCTAAAAAAAATGACAGGTGATTATGAAATCCTAAAGAAAAACTACGACCTCTTAACTGCAGCTAATAATAGTCAGTCTTCAAAAAACAAATCGGCTACAGAAAAATTGATGACGCAATTGCAAAAAACGCAGGAAGATTTGCAGGCACAGGAAGATGCCTTAAGATCTTTAGAATCTTCATTGCTTAAAAAAGAAGCTGATTTAAAGAAACTAACCGCAGATTTAGAAGCCCGAGAAAAAAGAGTGAATGAGTTAGAAGCCATGATTAATAAAAAAGATGAATTACTTGCTGCTCTGAAAAAGAAAGTAAAAGACGCTTTGCTCGGTTTTGAAAACAATGGCTTAACCATAGAACAAAAAAATGGTAAAGTTTATGTCTCTCTTGACGAAAGTTTACTTTTTGCCTCTGGCAGTTATGATGTTGGTGCCAAAGGAACTGATGTATTGAAAAAACTAGCTAAGGTATTAGAAACTAATACAGATATTGATATTGTAGTGGAAGGGCATACGGATAATGTTCCTTTAAAAAGTAAAGGAGATATTGAAGACAATTGGGATTTAAGTGTGAAAAGGGCAACTTCTGTTGTAAAAATTATCACCAAAAACAGTAAAACCAATCCTAAACGTTTAACGGCTGCCGGAAGAGGTGAATACCTACCCATAGACACTAGTAATACAACGGAAGGTAGAAAAAAGAACAGAAGAATTGAAGTGATTTTAACTCCTAAACTGGATGAATTGTTTGAGTTGTTAGGAGAGTAGCCTACTTAATATCTCTAAAAGGAAGAAATAAGCACTTGACTTTCTCATTAAAAAACACTAACTTCGTTTATCAACCAATTATATCGCATTGAAACGCGATATAGTTAGACGATAAACGAACCCTTATAAAAAGAGTTGTTGGATTTCTTCTATCTTGATTGCCTCTTCAATTTTATAAGCTCCAATTCTTACCCTTGTTAATTGAGAAAGATGCCCTCCAGAATTTAGTGCTTTTCCAAAATCTCTGGCAATCGAACGGATATATGTCCCTTTGGTGCATACAACTCTAAATTTAATATGAATTCCTTTGTTGTATGGTGCTTCTCTGTTTATTTTTGAATCACCTGAAGCTTCCATAACAAAATCAGGTAGCTTACATAAGTTCGCCTCAAAAGCTTTAATGGTAATTGTATTTGATTTTATTTTAACCTCCTCTCCTTCACGGGCATACTCGTAAGCTCTTTTTCCATCTATTTTTTTTGCTGAATGAATGGGAGCAACTTGTTCTTGTTCTCCAATAAAAGCTTGAGCAACTTCTTTGATTTTGTTTTCGGTGATGTGTGAAGTCGGAAATTCATGATCGATAGGTTTTTCCAAATCAAAAGAGGGTGTGGTTGCTCCTATGGTAATAATGCCTGTATATTCTTTTTCGAGGGTTTGGATTTTTTCGATTTGTTTGGTGAATTTTCCCGTGCAAATAATCAACAATCCCGTTGCCAACGGGTCTAAGGTTCCGGCATGTCCAACTTTAATCTTCTTAATGTTTAACTCTTTCCGGATAAGGTATTTCACCTTTTTTACTACATCAAAAGAAGTCCAAGTAAGCGGTTTATCTATTAGTATGGTTTGCCCTGATAGAAATTTTTCTTTGAGATTTTCTAACACTTAGATAATTGTTAATTCTACTCCAATGAAATGTAAAATTAAAATGAATAAGCCCAACACAATCCGGTAATAACCGAAATATTTAAACCCATGTTTGTTTAAAAAACTGATAAATGCTTTAATGGCAATGATGGCAACAACAAATGCTACAACATTTCCGATAATTAACAGTGTAATTTCTTCTCCACGAAAACCGCCACCAGATTGGTAAAATTTCAGCAACTTGTAAGCGGTTGCGGCAAACATGGTGGGAATGGCTAAAAAGAAAGAAAATTCTGCTGCTGCTTTCCGATTCATTTTTTGAGTTAATCCCCCAATAATCGTTGATGCAGAACGCGATACTCCGGGAATCATAGCTATGCACTGAAATAATCCAATCTTAAATGCTGTGGGATAACTGACCTCTGAAGTACCTGTTTCTTCTGTTTTTTTAAACCATCTGTCAACAAAAACCAACACTATTCCACCCAATAACAAAGTAGTGGCTACAACCAAAACATTCTCTAATAGTGCATCAATGTAATCATTCAACAATAAGCCGAATATCGCAGCCGGAATAAATCCCATTATCAATTTAAGGTAAAAATTGACACTTTGAAAAAAGCGTTTCCAGTAAATGACCATTACCGATAAAATAGCTCCCAACTGAATAGCTATGGTGAAAGTTTTGGTAAACTCAGCATCAGCAATTCCCATAAAAGAAGAACCGATTATCATATG
>CAYRAD010000232.1:0-4930 GCA_964422135.1 uncultured Vicingus sp. | reverse complement strand
AAATTGCACTATTATTAGCACGTTGTGCATGATGAATAAAAATAATAATCATTTGTCAGTTCGAGTGATTTTGAGGAACGAAAAATTGTATCGAGAACTGGATTAAATACCAAAATTCCTATTCTCGATACGAATTTTACCCTTTTCAATAGAAAAATTCACAACGGGTATTATTAAAACAAGTTAAGTAGTGAGATAGAATGAAGTTAATTTATTGCAGAGATTTGTAAAAGGACAAGCGTATTATCTATCTTTTAATTCGATTTTTAGCGTAAATTTTCCTTCTTTTAATCCTGTAGCTCCTGCTACTCCAATCATAATTTTATAAGGATGGTTGATTGCTGTAAAACTGATGCTTCTTTGATTATTGGTAGCTTTTCCCATCTGGTTGTTGTCGGCTTCACAGCTAACACAAGAATATAATTTTGGAACGACAGATTCATTAGTTAATCCAACCTGATAACCATATAGACTTAATTTAGCAGTTGGATTTGTAGGAATCAAAGTAATTGACATAATACTATACTTTGAAATTTCTGTTTTAAATAAGATGTGTTTTCCTGTATAATTTTCTTTCTGAGTTTCTGGAAAACAAGCTACAGAACTATTCCATGCCCACGATAAATCAGGAATTACAACTCCATTTTTGATGTCATCTTTATAAATTAAAACTTTTCCTTTTTCTGGTGTTTTACAGTTTTTTACAACAACATTCTCCGTTTGGGCTAAAGATTTTTCTTCTCCTCCTTCTAATTTTATTGTTAATGTAAAATCACCTTTCTGTAAACCATTTTCTCCCACAACCCCGATGTAAACTTTGTAAGGATTGTTAATTGCATTTAACCTAATAGAACGTGTATTGTCTTTATCTTTTCCCATTTGATTGTTGTCAACTTCACAAGAAACACAGCTATATAATTTTGGAACTACTACATTGGAATTAACACCTACCGAATAACCGTAAACACTCATTTTACTATTAGGGTCTTTAGGAATTAGCGTAATTGTCATGATAGCCCTTTTAGGTAAAATAGTTTCAAATAAAACATGATTACCGTTAAAACTTTTTTGTTGGGTTGCAGGAAAACAAGCAACTGAAGAGTTCCATGCCCAAGATAAATCATTAATTATTTTACCATCTTCTAATTTACCAGTTACAGTGACTTCTTTGTTTGGTAAAGAATTGATATGTTTTGGTGAAGATTGACTGAAAGCTAAGGAGCTAACTGATGCTATTGTAATTAGTAGAATTAAATTATTCATGTCTATCGTTTTATTATTTGCGTTCATAAGCTAGTAATTCTTCATTAATAATGTTAAAGACTTTATCTCGTAAAGGGTTTAAGTCTTCTACAGTCATTCCAACAGTTGGGATGGGCTCATGAATAACTGCTTTAGCTAATCCAGGCCCTGCTTTTCCAGAGAAAAATCCGGCCATTTCAAGACGTTTGTAATTGGTAAAAAATGTAATAGGAATTACAGGAACCTGTTTTTCAATAGCCAGTTTAAAAGCCCCGTTTTTAAATGGCAACATTTCGGGAACTTTATCGGAAATGGTTCCTTCAGGAAAAACCACAACACTATGACCCTTATCTAATTCATCAGCACACCTGTCCATAGCACGTTTTCCGGATATTATACTTTTCCGGTCAACCGTAATGTTCATTTTTTTAAAAAAGATATTAAATACTGGAACACTCGCTAATTCCTTTTTACCCATAAAAACGAAATATTGAGTAAAGGTTTGATACAGAATTACAATATCTAAATAGGAAGAGTGATTTGGTGTAATAACATAAGCTTGTCCTTTTTTTATGAAATGCTTGTTTTTAACCTGCATAAAAATGCCAACAGCATGCATTAATATTCCTGTATGCACCAATAGTAACTTAAATCCTTTATTAAAATGTTTTTCGTTTAACAAAAACATCAGGTAAAAAGGATAGAGCAATAAAAGAAAAATCGTAAATAAAATGATAACATAAATTTTCCATAGCCCTCCTAATATTTCTTTAAATTTTTTCATGTTCACGTTGAACAAATGTAAAATTTTATTATTTCACCATTAAACAAATTCAATAAAAAAGAAATATTATTTTTGCCCCATGGCAAGAGTTTTAACAGGAATACAAAGTACCGGAACACCCCATTTAGGAAATTTATTAGGGGCAATCATACCTGCTATAACAATGGCAGAAGATTCAACTAATGAATCTTTTTTATTTATTGCGGATTTACATTCTCTGACACAGATTAAAGATCCAAAAGAATTAAAAGAAAATACGTATAAAACCGCTGCAGCTTGGCTGGCATGTGGTTTAAATACAGATAAAACTGTTTTTTATCGACAATCTGATGTGCCAGAAGTAACCGAATTAACATGGTATTTAAACTGTTTTTTCCCTTATCAGAGATTAACACTTGCCCATTCTTTTAAAGATAAAGCAGATCGTTTGCAGGATGTTAATTCTGGATTATTTACTTACCCAATGTTAATGGCTGCCGATATATTGTTGTATGATGCAGAATTGGTTCCTGTTGGAAAAGACCAGATGCAGCACTTGGAAATGACCAGAGATGTAGCCAGCCGTTTTAATAACCATCTGGGGGAGACTTTAGTTTTACCTGAAGTTATTGTTCAAAAAGACACAATGTTAATTCCAGGAACTGACGGGGATAAAATGAGTAAATCAAAAGGGAATTTGATAAATATTTTTCTACCGGATAAAGCTTTGAGAAAACAAATTATGTCGATTACTACAGACAGTACACCGATGGAAGAACCTAAAAATCCAGACATTTGTAATGTTTTTGCTTTGTATAAATTGTTAGCCCCCGATGCTTTGGTTGCTGAAATGGAAGCTAATTATAAAGCTGGAAATTATGGTTATGGTCATGCGAAACAGGCATTGTTTGAATTAATTTGTAAGAAATATAGCAAAGAAAGAGAGTTATTTGACTATTATTTGAGCAATTTAAAAGAATTAGATGAAAAGCTAAAAATAGGTGCAGCTAAAGCACGTTTGGTGGCTCAACCTGTATTGCAAAGAGTAAGAAAAAAATTAGGCTACTAATTTTTTTCATAACAATACAACTTATTTACCATAAATTTCGTCTTCAAATAAATTTACAAGATTACATGTGTTGATTAACATCTGTGTGTTAAAACTTTATTTAATAATAAAACTTTAGGGAGCTTATTGTAATAATTTTGTAAGTTAAAGGATGATAAATAAAACAACAAATAGCAATACAGATAGTAGGAAATCTAACATCAAGAGTTTTCTTACTATAAATGATTTACGAGATAAAGACTTTAGCAATAAAGATTTGACTCCACAGGAAAGGGTGGCAATAAAAAACTTTGACAGGTATCGAATAATAGAACTGAACAAACAAACTTCTGAAGATAAATTTCATAATAAATACATGCAGTTGCAGGTAATGGCCAACCTTACTCCCTATGAAGAATTCCTAAAAGAAGAATATTTTTTCTGATAGGATATAAATTTATCATCTTTTATAAAAAGCCAAAATCGTTTAAATTTTAAATTTTTTGTTACATTTATTGGCTACTAAAATAAATTACATGAAAAAGTTAGTTTTAACAATTTTAATTACCTCTATTGGTATTATTGCATTAGCTCAACCTATACTTAATAAAGCCAATTTTATACCGGTGGTTGGAGATTCGCAACTATATCATATTGCTGATACAAATTCTGTTTTGGATAATACGACCGGAGCAAATGTAATATTTGATTATTCCGGACTAAGAACATATGGACAAACCCAAACATTGTATTATGTTGATCCCACAATAACTACCTATTCTTCTGATTTTCCATCGGCTACTTATTCAGATACGACCGGAGGAATTTCTATAAATAAAAGTTATAATCAAGATTTTACGGATAGCCTTGATATCATAGGGCTAGTCTTGGATATTAATTCATACGGAACAGTAATAGCGAAGTTTGATGATAATCCTGAAATAATTATGAAATTTCCTTTTGGTTATGGAGATTCTTATTCTGATGATTATGGCGGGCAATTTACATCTCCAGCAGTTCCATTACCAACTAGTGGGAATGGTGTCGTTACTGTTTCTGCTGATGCATGGGGAACCTTAAAATTACCTATGGATGCTGATATTGATAGTGTTTTAAGAGTGGTTAGGGTAGAGAATTTAGTAACTGACACTATTCACTTACAACCGCTTTTACCGGATATATTGCCAATTCCTATAAATGCAACACAAATTAATTATTATAAACCCAGCATTAGTAAAAGCCCTTTAATCTCTTTCACAGTGGCTGAAGTTAATGGAGATACGACCGTCAGTGTTCTTTCACAGTATGATATGTTTGGAGTTGGGATTGAAGAATTTAATGATGATTTCAAAGCAGAAATTTTTCCAAACCCTACAACTAAAGAGGGAGCAACATTATCCTTTAATTTAGAAGATAATGAATTTGTAAAAGTGGATTTATTAAATGCTGTGGGACAACAAATTTTAATGATTTTTGAAGGAAACATGCGAAAAGGAAAACAACAAATTAATATTAAGACTTCCAATTTATCGAAGGGTTTGTATTATGTGAACCTCAATACTAATAACCATATTATTACTAAAAAATTGATTATAAAATAAGTTAGAAGTCAAATAATGTTAAAAAAAGGGTTGTGTTTCACAACCCTTTTTTTATACTATAGTAGTAGAAAAAATCGTTTTCAATATAAACTCAATATAAAGCAATACTATGGCATATCTTGTTAAAATATATTATAGGTTCGAAAACTGGTTTAATACTCATTTGGGTTGGTTTTTTATGAATGGTCGGAAACAAAATGAAAAATTAAAACTTTAATTCGTTTTCTTATAACTCCAAACAGCTAAACCATTTATAACAATGGCATAAGCAAATAT
>CAYRAD010000231.1:2373-4962 GCA_964422135.1 uncultured Vicingus sp. | reverse complement strand
CAAGCCAAAAAAGAGAAAAAATAATAATTATCGTAGGGGTGTGAAATGGAGTCAATAGAAAAAGCAATTGTGAGATTAATTTTAAATAATAAAGAAAGATTTTATGGTAATTTTCTTTTAAACAGTCGAAGGATTTATACAAAAAGTATACCAACAGCAGGCGTTAGTATAACAGAACAAGTTAATCTATACATTAATCCTGATTTTTTTGATAGTTTATCCCTAGAAGAACAAACAGATGTGTTAAAGCATGAAGCACAACATTTGATTAATTTTCACCCTCTTCGTTTTGATAAAGCTAGCGACAATAAAAATGAACATAGTTTATTTAATATTGCCGCAGATGCTGAAATTAATCCACCATTAAAATCATTACATAAAATGGGTGTAACTGTAAAAAAAATACAGGAAATGCTACCAGATGAAAAAATTAAAGATAATATGTTAGCAGAATATTATTTTGAAAAATTAAAGAAAGCCAAGAATAAAATGCAAGACAAATTTGAAGAAATGCTAAAAAATGGTGATATAAAATTAGTTGATGATCATAGTAAATGGTCTGAATCAACGAAAAATGATTCGCTAGCAAAAAGTATTTTAACTTCGGCAATGAAAGGTGCCGTAGAAAAAACAGGGGGCATTGGTAATTGTCCTAATGAAGTTGCACTTGCTTTAGATAAATTATGTAAGTCAACAATTAATTGGAAGCAACAGCTAAGACAATTTTTTGCAAGAGTACATAAATATAATAAAACTATAACAAGAAAGAAACGTAATAGACGTTATGGAGTATTAGTTGCAGGGAAAAAGAAAAAGCCCCAAGTACATGTTGCCATTGGAATAGATGAATCTGGTTCAGTTTCTCAACAAGAATGGGAACAATTTTATGGAGAAATTGCCAAAATACATAAAAGTGGGGATGTCAAAATGACTATTGTTACTTGCGATACAGAAGTTGGGCAAGTATTTGATTATGACCCAAAGAAACCAATTAAACGTACTAGAAGTGGTGGAACAATGTATCAACCTGTTATTGATAAAGCTAGCGAACTAAATGTTGATGCTTTAATTTTCTTTAATGATAGGGGACATTTTGATAATGGATTAAAAAAACCCAATTATCCTGTATTATGGGCTACCGTTGGAAGAGATAGCATGTTAGAAGTTGAAAATTTTGGCAAAGAAATAAAAGTTGCGATTTCTAATGAAAAGGTTTAAACTAAATACGTATTATTTAGTTAATTATGGTACTGGCAATAAGTTTATTGAATATATTATAACAAAAAATACTGATGATAATTATAATCTATTTGGTGTATATATTAAAAATAATAATGAATATGTGTATAAAGGTTTTATTAGTAAAGAGAGTCTAATCGACTATAGAGAACTTACTGAAATAGAAAAGATTATATGTTATAGCAAACAAATAGAATCAATAGAAAGGAAATTAAATGAAAATTAATGATTCAAATATTAAAATAACAAAGGATGAATATAATTCGATTTATATTGATATTTATGGTTTATATGATTCTTATGGTAAAGAACAAATTGCTTTTTATTCAGTTGATGATTTTTTATGTGATTGTTGTTATGCTGATGTTTTAATTAATGACTATAACTTTTCCTCTAGGAACATAACACCATTAGAGTTAGTGCTATATAATAATTATATTTTAGAATTAAAAAAATATATTGAGGAGAATATTTAATGGAAATTATCGCATCAATTATTATAATAGTTGTAGTATCTAATTTAATAAATATTAAGAACCAAGAAAAGATAAATGAATTAAAACTTGAACTAAAAACTATTAAAAATAAATTAGAGGAATGTAAAGAAAGTTATAAAATTAAAACAAAAGAGCTTTATAATAGAATAAAAATATTAAATAGGAAAATAAAATGAGTAATAAGGGTAACACTGGAAATAAAAATAACGGATACTATAACAGTGGAGACTGTAATAGCGGAAACAAAAACAGTGGAGACTATAACAGTGGAAACTGTAATAATGGAAACTACAATAGTGGGCACTATAACAGTGGACACTATAACAGTGGAGACTGTAATAGCGGAAAATGTAATAGCGGAGACTATAATATCGGATGCTATAATATCGGAGAATATAATAGCGGAGACTTTAATAGTGGAAACTACAATAGTGGGCACTATAACAGTGGGGAATATAATAGCGGAAACTATAACAGTGGAGACTGTAATACAAATACCCCAACAGTGAGATTATTTAATAAAGATAGCGGACTAGAGTTTAACGGTAAAATTCACAATAAACTTAAAAATATTTTATATAATTTAACCAAACCTTTATGTGAATGGGTATCAGAGAGCAATATGTCTGATACTGAAAAACAAAATAATCCAGATTATAAAACTTTAACAGGATATTTAAAAGTTAATAAGTTTATGAGAAACGATATTAAAATATCAAAAGAGGATGAATATTTTTTAAGATCTCTTCCTAATTTTGATGAAGCCATTTTGTTAGAGTGTACTGGAATTGATTTAAGTAATCAAAAAGTAAAAATAGTAATTGACGGTAAAGAAATTTGGATAAGTAGAGAG
>CAYRAD010000231.1:0-2273 GCA_964422135.1 uncultured Vicingus sp. | reverse complement strand
TAATCAAAAAGTAAAAATAGTAATTGACGGTAAAGAAATTTGGATAAGTAGAGAGGCTGCAATAGAATTAAAAAATAACCTATAAGGAGAAATTCTTTGAATAAAATCAAAGTTAATACAAAAATAAATAATTGGATATAAAACAGTAGGGTATTATAAAACATTAATAGATGCGATTAATGTTGTTAATAAAGAAAAATTAAATTACATAAAACAAGGAAATAAATGATTAAAAATAAACCCAAATTACTACAAGAAAAAGAAGCATATATATTTGAATATCAGCAGGCGGTAGATTTTTCAGAGAGACAAAGAAGTATTTTTTGGACACCAGAGGAAATAAATGTAGAAAAAGATATTCAAGACATAAAAGTTAATATGACAGAAGCAGAAACACATGGAGTATTAACAACATTAAAATTATTTACATTATATGAAGTTAGGGCAGGAATAGATTATTGGGGTGGAAAAATTATAGACACATTTAAAAGACCAGATATTCAAATGATGGCAAATGCTTTTTCTTTTTTTGAATTAAATGTTCATGCTCCATTTTATAATAAACTAAATGAAGCGTTAGGCGTTAATACAGAAGACTTCTATTTAAGTTATAAGAAAGATTCTACACTAAAAGATAGAATGTCCAACGTAAAGAAAATAATTGTAGGAAAGCCAAATTCATATTCTAGTTTATTATTATCTTTAGCAGGGTTCTCTTTTATTGAGGGTGTTGTTTTATACAGTGCTTTTGCATTTTTAAAACATTTCCAATCTCAAGGTAAAAATAAGATAATTAATGTTGTTAGTGGTATTAATTTCTCTGTAAGGGATGAAAATATACATGCAGAGGCAGGGGCATGGCTATTTAGGACATTGCTAAGTGAATTAAGACAAACAAATAATAGAATAAATCATAATAAATTAAAAACTAATATATTAGAAATTGCAGAGACATTAAGACAACATGAATACTTAATAGTAGATATGTTATTTGAAAAAGGTACAATGAAAGGTATAACAAATAAACAATTAAAGTATTTTATCGACTCAAGAATTGATTTATGTTTACAAAATTTAGGCTACGAAAAGATACACAATGTAACATATAATCCTGTATCAGAATGGTTCTACGATGCAATTAATACAGTTCAATTTCATGATTTTTTTAGCAAAATAGGAAACGAATATAATAGAAATTGGGATGAGAAACGCTTTATATGGTAATTTTTAAAAAAGAGGTATAAATTGAGTGATAGTATTTTAGATGAATTAAGAGAAGAAAGAAAAAAATTACAAAATGAAAACCAATTGCCAGAATGGTTTACAACATCAGCATGGCAAACAGTAAAGAAAGGGTATTTATATAAGAATGAAAGAGGAATGAAAGACTGTTGGAATAGAGTGTCGAGGTCTGCTTCAAGGCATTTACCTAAAAAATTAAGGAATAAGGCTAAAGCAAAATTTTTTAAAATGTTTTGGAATGGTTGGTTGGCAGGTTCTACCCCTGTATTAGCTAATATGGGAACAGACAGGGGATGCCCAGTAAGTTGTTCTGGAGCTTATGTATCAGATGAAATAGGAGGAATCAACGGCTTCTATAGCTCTGTAAAAGAGGCGGCAGTTTTGTCAAAAAATGGTTTTGGTACAAGTAATTATTTGGGCAATATACGAAGTAGGGGTAGTAAAATATCAAGTGGGGGTTATGCATCTGGAGTTTTGCCAGTATTTAAAGATTTCGTTACAATGGCATCTAATGTATCTCAAGGTAGCTCAAGAAGAGGTGCATGGGCAGGATATATAGATATTGAACATGGGGATTTTTGGGAAATAATAAAACATATAACACAACATCCAGATGATGCTAATATAGGTTGGTGTATTACTGATAAATTTATTAATAAATTAGACAAAGGTGATGAGGATTCTTTAGAAAGATATCAGTCAATTATGAAATTAAGAGTATTAACTGGCAAGGGTTATATATTAAAAATTGATACAATTAATAAAGATAACCCTGATTGCTACATTAATAATAATTTATCTGTTAAGGCATCTAATTTATGTACTGAAATTACATTAGCATCCAATGAAGAATATACATTTACTTGTGTATTAAGTAGTTTAAATGCATCCAAATATGATGAATGGAAAAATACCGACACTGTATATTGGGCTACTATATTCTTAGATTGTGTTGCATCTGAATTTATTTCATTTTGTAAAAAACATAATTTAGAAACTGATTTAAAAAAAGCAATTAAATTTACAGAAGA
>CAYRAD010000230.1:0-4976 GCA_964422135.1 uncultured Vicingus sp. | reverse complement strand
TTTCCTGTAAGTGTGCTATCCGCTGTAATCAGCTTGATTATGTAGATTCCACTTAAATAAGAGTCGAAGGCTAAATCGTAATAATCTTGTTCGCTTAACTGACGCTGAAATACCAGTTGCCCATGAATTGTGTAAACTTTAATTTCGATAGGTTGAAAATCGACAAAATGAACCCTTACATTTCCCGTTGTAGGGTTGGGATAAATGTACATCTGTTTATCGTTTGTTATTTGATTTGCAGATAGGATTAAGGGCATACGTTCTTTATAAAACACTCTAAGTTTACCGGAACTTGGGTAATTGGGTAATTCGTAACTAATAGCAAGACCGCCATTGGGTAGTAATGCTGCAGTTTTAAATCCTATTGTGGTATCGTTTCGGTCGCTAATGTATTCCGGTGTTGACCATGAAACACCATTATCTAAAGAATATGCACAAAGCATATCTCCACCTTGGAGTGCAAATAAATCTTCTTCTTTCCAAAAAGTCCAAAGAACATTGTGCTGAATATCATACCTGCTGCCCTCAGCCAAATGGCTACGTTGAGCATTTGAAACAGTGTCGTTAAAAGTGGGAGAAGGGTTCCAAGTTACCCCCAAATCATCTGAATAACCATATAAGAGACGCATAGCCCAATAGGGTTGAGAAGTATCGGCTTCATGATAGAAAAGGTGAAATCTTCCATTTGGAGCAATCACTAAATCTGGGTCTCCTTGGTAATTGATATTGGAATTTATTACTGTAGGTGGAAAACTCCAATTAGCCCCCCCATCTTGACTAACAACCATTTTTATGTCCCAGTCGTTTACGATTGAAGAATCTCTCCAAAAAATAGCCAAGGTATCACCAGAATACGCATTGAATTGACCTCTTGGAAACGCAGACGGCAACCCTTCATGAACACTTAATGAATTCTTTAAACTCCACGTAGTCCCTCCATCAATCGATCTTGAATAATACACTTCTGGCACATCTGTTGTCCCTGTTTTCCCCTCATGCCACATTACATGCAGTCGGTCTTTTCGGTCAACAGTCAGATACATTCCATTGTATTTTCCAAAGTCTGGATTATCTGAAATTCTCACTGAATCCTGAATGATATTTAATGCAGAATCCATTTTGGTATAAAATAGTCCTTTTGGGGATTGGCTTGCCCAAATAATGTGCAACGTATCGTTTTGATCGGCTATTATTTTAGGAGAGTTCAATCCAATTACCGATACAGGATTAAATGCCTGGGGATTAGACCAGTTTATTCCGTCATAGCTGTAAGTATAATAAACTGGATTAGGGCCATCTTCACTATTGAGAAATACCACCCGTTTTCCATTGGAAAACACAACTATAAAATTGTAAAGATACCCTCTTACGGAAGTGGTTGCAGGAGGTGTTGGTAATTCCAGATCACTAGTCCAATGGGAATCTACTCCATGTTGGGCATTAATTGTTAAACTTTGAGACAGCAGTAAAGTTGCCAAAATTGGGGTAAGGATTTTTTTCATCTTAAATATGTTTTATTTCACGTTTTGACTACCATTATATGGTAAGGTTTAAACTGCGTCATTTTTTGCATGTTTACCAAAGAACAAATATATACATATGTAGGCGATTATGGGTTTCAAACATCGTTTACACTTTTTAAGGAGTAATTTGGAATTAAAACAAATTGCTATGCCTTGGAAAGAAACGACAATTATGGAACAAAAAATTGAATTTATTTGTGAATGGAGAACTGGAAAATATACCATCACTGAGCTTTGTAAAAACTTTGAAATTTCTCGACCAACTGCCTACAAATTATAAAAAAGATTTGCTTGACAAGAAAAAAGACTTAATTTTGTCCAACAAAAAAAGAACAAAATGAATTTTAACATGTTACATCACCATCATCATTCAATCGCTCAGGCGAGGTGATAGAGGTATGCTGTAACTAATACAAAATATTCCAAAACCCGTTTGAGTAAATCAGACGGGTTTTTTGTTTCTCCCCCATTTGGTTTACTCAGACACATAAAAAGAAAAATGAGTAAACTAAAAATTGCCATACAAAAAAGCGGACGACTAAGCGAAAAGTCCTTAAAACTCTTAAAAGAGTGTGGCATTAAAATCTCTAATGGAGGTAGAAAATTAAAAGCCGAAGCCAAAAACTTTCCGGTAGAAATACTTTTTCTACGTGACGATGATATTCCTCAGTATGTAGAACAAGGCGTAGCCGATATTGGGATTTTGGGCGAAAATGAAGTGTGGGAAAAAGATAAAAATGTGTTGGCAATAGAAAAATTAGGTTTTGCAGGATGTAAACTTTCTTTAGCTATTCTGAAAGATGAAAACTACACCGGAATCAACTATTTTCAACATAAAAAAATTGCCACCAGCTACCCTAAAATTCTTCAAAAATTCTTCAATGAAAAGGGAATAAAAGTTTTTATCGAAGAAATTGGAGGAAGTGTGGAAATTGCCACAGGCATTGGCTTGGCTGATGCTATTTTCGATATTGTAAGCACAGGAAGTACGCTTTTAATGAATGGACTAAAAGAAGTAGAAGTGGTAACAAAAAGTGAGGCAGTGCTAATTTCCAATGCGGCATTAATTGAAGAAAAACAAGCCATTTTAGATAAATTGTTGTTTAGAATTAAGGCGGTAAAAAGTGCTTCAGAAAACAAATATATATTACTCAATGCACCCAATTCTGCTCTTGAAAATATTTGCAAAGCATTGCCAGGCATGAAATCGCCTACCATCTTGCCTTTGGCTGAAGAAGGTTGGAGTAGTTTGCACTCTGTGGTAAAAGAAGATGAATTTTGGGATGTGATAGACCAACTAAAATCTTTCGGTGCACAAGGAATTTTAGTAGTTCCAATTGAAAAAATGGTAGTTTAATTTAGATTTTAAAACGAGATGAAAAAGATAGTTAATCCAACTAAAAAAGAATGGACAAAGCTAATGCAACGCCCTTTGGTAGAGCAAGAAGAATTGTTTACGCTAGTAAATCAGATTTTTGGTGAGATTGGAAAAGTTGGCGATAAAGCTGTAAAAAAATACAGCAATTTTTTTGATAAAGTAAATGCAGAACAGGTTGAGGTGAGTGAAAAACAGTTGAAAGAATCGGTGAAAAATGTTTCAAAAAAATTACAAAACGCAATAAAATTGGCAAAAAGTAACATTGAAAAATTTCACGCTGCTCAAGAAGAAAAAAAGCAAATCATAACAATCACTAAAGGCGTAAAATGCTGGAGAGAAAATAGGGCCATCGAGAAAGTGGGTATTTACATTCCTGGAGGTTCTGCACCTTTATTTTCAACAGTTTTGATGTTGGGCATTCCCGCAAAATTGGCTGGTTGTAAAGAGATTGTGTTGTGTACACCTCCTAACAAGCAAGGAGAAATTAATCCAGCCATACTGTTTTCGGCAAAATTGGTAGGTGTAACAAAAATATTTGCGGTGGGCGGAATTCAAGCAATTGGTGCTATGACATTTGGTACAAAAGCTATTCCTAAAGTTGATAAAATTTTTGGCCCTGGAAATCAATATGTAACCGCAGCAAAGCAAGTGGCACAAAATTTTGGGGTGGCAATAGATATGCCTGCCGGACCGAGTGAAGTATTGGTTATTGCCGATGAGTCTTGTGAGCCTGAATTTGTAGCAGCCGATTTGCTTTCTCAAGCCGAACACGGAGCCGATAGTCAGGTAATTTTATTGTCAGATAATGAAAAAGTGGTTGAGCAAACACTTCAGAAAATCAAAAAACAAGTAAAAGCATTGCCCAGAAAGGAAATTGCCGAAAATGCCCTTAAAAACAGCAAAGCAATCGTTTTGCAATCAATTGATGAGTGCATTGAATTTAGCAATGAATATGCCCCTGAGCACTTGATTATTGCAGTAAAAAAATATGCCAATTACACGAATAAAATCAACAATGCGGGTTCGGTATTTTTAGGAAATTACAGTTGCGAAAGTGCAGGCGACTATGCTAGTGGAACCAACCACACCTTGCCAACAAATGGCTATACCCGCAACTACAGTGGGGTATCACTCGATAGTTTTGTGAAGAAAATTACCTTCCAGAAATTGAGTGCAGAAGGCATTAAAAACATTGGTCCGGCAATTGAAATTATGGCAGAAGCAGAACAGCTTATAGCACACAAAAATGCAGTTAGTGTTAGACTTAAAAAAGTTAAATAATGTTACCATTAGAAAAATTAATACGCCCCAACATCTTGTCGTTAAAGCCCTACAGCAGTGCTAGAGATGAGTTTAAAGGAAAGAATGGTATTTTATTAGATGCAAATGAAAACCCATTTGGAAAGTTAAATCGCTATCCTGATCCTTATCAAAATTTATTGAAGGAAAAATTATCAGCCCTTAAAAATATAGCATCAGAAAACATTTTTATTGGCAATGGCAGTGATGAAGTAATTGATTTGGCTTTCCGAATTTTTTGCAATCCAAGTAAAGATAAAGTGATTGTTTGTCCGCCCACCTACGGTATGTATGAAGTATCGGCTAAGATTAACGATATAGAACTTATTTCAATACCATTAGATGAACAATTTCAATTGGATGTAGAGAAAATTTTGAATACAGACGCAAAGATGATTTTCTTGTGTTCACCCAATAATCCAACGGGAAATAGCTTAATTGACATCGAAAAAATCATTCAAAACGTTAACGGAATTGTGTTTGTTGACGAGGCCTACATCGACTTTAGTTCGCAGGAATCTTTATTGCAAAAAGTAAATCAGTATCCTAATTTAATTGTCTCACAAACCCTTAGTAAAGCATGGGGAAGAGCGGCTATTCGCGTTGGAATTGCTTATGCCAATAAAGGAATCATTAACTATTACAACAAATTAAAACCACCTTACAACGTGAGTCAACTTAATCAATATGAAGCCATAAAAACATTGGAAGAAATAGATGTTTTTACGAAAAATCAACAAACTCTTTTAGTACAACGCTCATGGTTGATGGAGCAA
>CAYRAD010000229.1:0-4981 GCA_964422135.1 uncultured Vicingus sp. | reverse complement strand
AGTCCTTAGTCGCCAACACTCTTGCCTCGCTTCAGACTAAGGACAGATTGGGGGTGTTATCTTTGTATTCAACAGTTTTAAATGCTGCTTTACCAGATTTTTGGTTAATTGATAAAATATAATAAATATCCCCTTCACCATCAATATCGATAAATGCAACTGGATTATCTGCTGCATAAATGTAAGGGCTTTGCCAAGGGGTTTGGCTAGTTTTGGGATCAATATTCCACCTTCTAGCTATTCGAGGGTCATAACCAAAATCGTTAAAACTTAAATGGTTTCCGTTGCCCGATACCTCATTATCTTTTTCGTACCCTTGGAAGCCGTAACGGTAATCTCCACTATTAAAAGTACGTCCGGGCATGAGGCTACCGCCCGGATAGTAATCTAAGAATACAATAACATTTTCCATTTTTTACTCCCCTTTCCAATCATTCCCTCTGTTTGGCGTATAAGGAACTTTAGCATCGCTTAATTGTTTTTCAATGGAAGTGACATCTGTAATTAGTTTTTTAATCTCATCTTTTAGAGGTGCATATTCTTCTGTGGCAATTTTAATATTTTCTATTGCTGTTGTTGTTGGGGCAGATGTAGAGTTCCATAAATCATAAACTACAATCTCTATCCTGTCAACAATCCCGGAGTAAGTGGCAAATTCATGTTTAGCCAATTCGGTATCTCCATATAATGCAATGCCAATGGCATCTATTTTATCTTCTATCGCTTTTACTTTGCCAAGTATATTAACATCCACATTTGGATAATTCTGAACAGCTTGTTTAATATATTTTAACTTGTTCTTTAATTCAACCATCTGAATATCAGAACCTCGAACTGCTCTTCGAATTTCACTCACTTCTTTAAGGAAGTTCAATAATGCTTTTTTATCTTCAGCTGGTAAAGTTTGGTTGTTTAACAATTCTATTTCAAATGATTTAGGTTCTGCCAGTTTTTCAACTTTACCATTGTTGGATAAGAATGAAGAAACGGTATATTTTCCGGGTAACGCCATAGGGCCGACATCAGGAGAACCATATCTACCAATGTCTCTGGGGTTCAATCTAATTGGAGTAGTGGAAGTGTACCTGAAATTCCAGACCACTTTGTTGATGCCTGCTTTGGCATCGGTTTTTATTTTCTGAACTTCATCTCCATTTTCATCTTTGATGACAAAAATAAAAATAGCTTTCTCTTCTTTGTCTTCTTTTCGGATTTGTTCCTTGCTTGGATAAAAATCATCAGTCGAGGTTTTTTCTGCTTCCTGTCTTATTTCCTTAGCCGTTTTTAAGGTGTCGCTAAAATAATAAGTGATAATACTACCAACCGGTGGATTTTCGGCAGCAAAAAAGCTTTCACCTTGTGCATTTTTTCCACGATATCCTAAAGGATTAGTTTCATTAAACATTAATCCTTTTTTAATGTTAAATAAATGAAATCTCTTATCTAATAATAATTTGTCAGCTAGTTCTCTTAAAGCTGAATAATCATCCAACACATAAAATCCTCTGCCAAATGAGGCAAGTACCAGATCATTTTCCCTTTTTTGAATTTCCATGTCACGTATGGCAATGGTAGGTAAACCTGCCTTAAGTTGAACCCAATGTTTACCACTGTTCAATGTAACAAAAACACCAAATTCAGTGCCTGCAAACAGAATGTCAGGATTTATAAAATCCTGTTCTATACAATAAACGGAACCTCTTTCGGGTAAATCACCTGCAATAGAACTCCACGATTTTCCTTTGTTTTCACTTTTTAACAGGTAAGATTTAAAGTCACCTCTTTTGTGGTTGTTAAATGCAGCAAAAACAATATTTTCATCATGTTTCGATGCTTTTATCATATTTACATAGGTCATGTCAGGAATTCCCGGAAAACTAATATATTTCGACCAGTTTTGTCCTCCATCCTGAGAAACCTGGATAACACCATCATCAGTACCCACATAAAGCAAGTTTTCTTTTTTTGGAGATTCCTCTAAAGCAACAATATTTCCATATATGGTAGTTGATTTATTCTTCATAACAGCATCAATACTCCAAACTTTACCCATTACTTTCATTTTGTTTCTATCCAGATTTCTGGTCATATCTTTACTAATGGCTTTCCATGTATCACCTCTGTCATCACTTTTATACAAAATATTGGCAGCAAAATAAAGCCGTTTATGATTGTGTGGGCTGATTAATAAAGGGGCATCCCAATTCCATTTTAAAGGAGCTTCACCTTTTTTAGGATGTGGTTTGATTCCTGTTTTTTCGCCACTTTTTTTGTCGTATCTCACTAACCATCCATATTGCGATTGAGCGTAAACAATGTTAGGGTCATCAGGGTCTATTTGGGATTCAAACCCATCACCACCATTAGTAATAAACCAATCCGAATTTACAATTCCAGCATTATTTTGGGTTCTTGATGGCCCCCCCTGACTGTTATTGTCCTGTGTGCCTCCATAAATATTATAGAAAGGAGAAGCATTATCAGTAGCAACTTTATAGAATTGAGTAACCGGCAAATTGGGTTTGTACTGCCAGTTGCTTGCAGCATCCCATGTTTCATAAAGTCCTCCATCACAACCAACTAACCAATGTTTGGTGTCGTTAGGGTCAATCCACATACAGTGGTTGTCAACGTGTTTATTTTTTTCGCCTGTTTGCTTAAAAGTTTTACCACCATCTTCAGTATGGCTTAACCAGGTGTTCATGGAATAAACTAAGTTTACATTCTTTGGATCACAAATTATTTCCTGGTAGTAGTTACCACTGGTAGAATAATCGCTTTGTTTTTCCCAGCTTGCTCCTCGATTCGTGCTTTTGTAAAATCCACCATCTTTTCCAGTGGCTTCAACAATGGCATAAATATAATCTGGGTTGGCTGGAGATATAGCTAAACCAATTCTGCCGATATCACCTTTGGGTATGCCATTATTTATTTTTTTCCATGTTTTTCCGGCATCGGTTGTTTTATAAATGGTAGATTCAGGCCCTCCACCAATGTAGGTAAAAACATGTCTTCTTCTTTGATGAGCTGAAGCATAAATTGTTTTAGGGTCTCTGGGATCCATTTTGATTTCAGCAATTCCGGTATTTTCAGAAACGTTCAATATTTTGTTCCATGTTTTTCCACCATCTATTGATTTGTATACACCTCTTTCACCACCTTTACTCCAAAGCGGACCGTAAGCTGCCACGTAAACAATGTTAGAATTGTTTGGATGAACGATAATATTACCAATGTGCTCCGATTTTTTTAAACCCATGTTTTCCCAGCTTTTTCCTCCGTCATCAGAACGGTAAACGCCATCCCCGTAAGCTACACTTCGCTGGTTATTGTTCTCTCCTGTACCCACCCATATTGTATTTTCGTTATTGGGGTCAATGGTTACACATCCTATAGAATAAGAGCCTTGATCATCAAAAATCGGATAATAAGATGTTCCGGAATTATCAGTTTTCCAAACTCCACCGGAAGCTGTTGCCAAGTAATATTGCGAAGGATTATTCGGATTTACTGCAATATCAGCTATTCTACCTGAAGTAAAAGCAGGACCTATACTTCTAAATTTTAAAGCACCAAAAAGACCAGAATTATATTTATCTGGTACTATGGTTTTCTTTTTTTGAGCACCGGCATTAAAACCGACTAATAAGATAGTAGCAATAAAAAATAAATTTCTCATAATTCAAGATTTGATTGGTTTAAAAATTCAGGTAAATCACTATTTTCAAATGGATAAGCATTAAACGTACCCATTGCTTTTGCAACAATTTCATTTTTTTGATTGTAAATTTCTCCGGATGTGTGAATGATCCTTTTTCCTCTATGGTCAACTCTTCCTTTGCCAAATAGAACATCGCCTAAATAAGCCGGTTTAAAGTAATTAATCTTATATTCTACCGTACTTACTAATTTACCTTCGGGAGCTACAAGTGATAATGCAGCTACTCCAATAACTCCATCCATCATGGCAGCTATCATACCACCATGAATGGTAGTTGGAGTTGCCAAATGTTTTTCCAGCACCTCCATTTCATAAGTAATTTCTCCTGGTTTTATGATGGTTAATTTTAAACCGTTTTTTGAACCAAATTTATTGACTTGTTCGTATATTTTTAATAATCTTTCCAATGTTATAATTTTTTTACAGAACCTGCTCCACTAATACTTTTTTCTATTTTAGGATTACCTTTATATTTAACACTTGCAGCACCTGAAATTTCTACTTTTAAAGATTTTTTAGCAAAAACTACGGCACTTCCTACTCCTGAAATATCAACGTTGGTACTTTTGGTTTTTAATTTTTTCGCATTTAATTTGCCGGCACCTGATATTTCAATATCAAAATTGTTGGCATTACCTGATAAAGTTGTTTCACTTGCTCCACTCATATCCATATTAATATTTTTTACATCCAGATTGAGAATAACATTTCCTGCCCCACTAATTTCAATATCTAAAGTAGTACTTGTCAAAGTCCCTTTATTCTTTAATTCAACAGCTCCCGAAACATCAATACTTTCCAAATTAACTACAGTTATGTATAATTTTAAAGATTCAGCACTTTGTATGCTTTTTTTTGATGAAATAAATAAGGTATTGTTTTTATTTTCTGAAACAATGTATTCCAACAAGTTTTCATCAACTTCAAGTTCCAGTTTTTCTTCATTTCCCTGGTTGATTATTACTTCATAACCACCCGAAATATCTATTTTATTAAAGGACGAGATTTCTCTTTGTTCTTTTTTAACAATTCCGTTTCCATCGATAGTATCCATACATGCGTAAAACAAAAAAATAAGAACAATTGAGAAAGTAATTCTTTTAAATATCATAACTTTTCTATCCAATTAAACTTGTCTTTTTCATGATCGCAATAGCAATTATAAGAAAAAAAACAGAAGTTATATAGAAAAACAACAACAATATAAAAAACATAGCAGAGCGGTGAATTTTAAATAATAACAAATCCAGCATGTTATTG
>CAYRAD010000228.1:0-4999 GCA_964422135.1 uncultured Vicingus sp. | reverse complement strand
ACAAAAAAATAAACTCCTTTTAATTTTAATATCTCCTATCAAGCTAAAGATGACATTAATTTGATTCATCCCTCGCAATGACGTTCTAATAATAATTTTTATCCACCAAATAATTCTTTACATAATCTTCCACACCTTCTTCTAAACTGGTAAAAGGTTTGTCGTAACCAATAGATTTTAGTTTAGTCATATTGGCTTCGGTAAAATATTGGTATTTATCTCTGATGTCTTCTGGTGTTGGAATAAAACTGATATCTGGTTCTTTACCTAAAGCTTTAAAAGTATTTTTCACCAAGTCTAAAAATGTACGTGCTTTACCAGAACCTAGGTTGTATAATCCTGAATCTTTTCTATGGTTTAATAAAAAATAACAAACCTCAACTACATCTTTTACATAAACAAAATCGCGCAATTGTTCTCCATCTTTATAGTCCGGGTTATGCGATTGGAAGAGTTTCATCGCTCCTGTTTCCTTAATTTGATTAAAAGCATGAAATATTACAGAAGCCATTCTTCCTTTATGAAATTCATTAGGGCCGTAAACATTAAAGAACTTTAATCCTGCCCAGAAATAAGGTTGTTTTTCTTGCTTTAATGCCCACTTATCAAAATCGTTTTTAGAATCTCCATAAGCGTTTAACGGTTTCAACTTCTCCACCACTTCGTGGTTATCTTCATAACCGTATTCTCCCAACCCATAAGTAGCTGCTGATGAGGCGTAAACCAAAGGCAAGCCAAATTCCACACAAATATTCCAAATGTCTTTAGTGTAATTTAAGTTGAGTTTGTCGAAAATAGCTTTGTCAAATTCGGTAGTATCTGTTCTTGCTCCTATATGAAAAACAAACTGAACAAAATGCTCGTTTTCTCTTAACCAAGGAATAAATTCTGCTCTATCTACTTTTTGAGAATAGGTTTTTCCTTCAAAGTTTTTGTTCTTTTCTTCATTGCTAAAATCATCTACTAAAACAATGTCTTTAAATCCTTCTTGGTTGAGTTTGCTTACTAAACAACTTGCTATAAATCCTGCTGCGCCTGTAACTATTATCATAATTTTGTTGTTGGTTGTTTGTTTTTAGTTGTTAGAAAAAACCAATCAACTATCAACAAACAACTTATTACTAATCTTTGGAATAATCCCTTTTTCTTGTGCTAAGTTAAACATTTGAGTTATTGCTCCCTTCCCCTCTTCTCCTAAATCAATAGAATATTTATTCACATATAATTCAACGTGTTGCATCATCACTTCTTTATTCATTTCTTGCGCGTTGCATTGCATGTATTCTAGCGGAGATTCAGGATTTTTATAAGCGTATTCAATACTTTTTCTCAAAATTCTATTTACTTTTTGAATGGTTGCTATAGGCAGTTCTCGCTTAATAATGATTCCACCTAAAGGAATGAGATGTCCGGTTGTATTTTCCCAATACTCTCCTAAGTCAATAATTTTTTCTAAGCCTCTATCTTGATAAGTAAAACGATTTTCATGAATAATTAATCCTGCATCCACTTCTCCATTAATCACTGCATCTTCTATATCAGAAAAAAGCATCTCCACTTTATTTTTTGCATCGGGATGAGCAATACTCAATAAAAAATTAGCTGTAGTCATTTTTCCTGGAATGGCAATTTTAGCATCTTCTAACTTAAAACTTTCTACTTTGGAACTTTTCACTAACAAAGGTCCACAACCTTTCCCTAAAGCACTTCCAGCATTTAACAAAACATAATTATTGGTTAAATAACCATAAGCGTGGTAGCTAATTTTGGTAATGTCTAACTCCTGATTAAACGCTTTGTTATTTAAATCTTCAACATCACCCAAATAGACTTCAAAATCTAACCCTTCAGTATCTATTTTATGGTGCACTAAAGCATCAAAAATGAAAGTATCATTTGGACAGGGAGAAAAACCTATGGTTAGTTTTTTATTCATTTTTTAATATTCGTCATTGCGAGGTACGAAGCAATCTTATTATGATTAGCATCAAAAATAACAAGATTCTTCACATCATTTTTCTATAAAATAAATTTTATGAAAAATATTGTTCTGAATGACGTATTAATTACAGCGAACTAATAATCTGCAATCCAGTAGCACACAAATTTTTAACTGCTATAGGAATATCCCAATTATCTTTATTTCGCCTTTCAACTTTGTTAGATATTGCTCTAATTTGGGCACAAGTAATTCCTTCAAACAGGCATGCATAAAAGAATGAAGCTCCTTCCATGCTTTCTACTTGGGGATTAAAACGTTCTGTTATTTTTTGAATAGAGGAATCATCGCCATGGGTGGTGTTAACTGTAATTGATTTTACTTGCTCTAATGATTCGATAATAGGAGATTGTATTTGAATCGTATTATTCATCTCACCATGGTTAATATTGTAATCTTCATCTTCTATCAAATCCATATCAATTAAAGAAAGAAAAGATTCCCCATCTTCAGCACCCAATTCAGAGATTTGATCAGAAACAACATGAACGGTTTGACCGATATTCAAAGCAGCATCAAAACTACCTGCTAATCCTAAATTAATAGCTACATCGTAAATCTTAGTATTTAAAGTCTTTCCCATCCAATAAGCCGTACAAGTCATACCAACCCCTGGTATTAATACATCAATTTCATGATTGTTGTAAGAATATCTTTTGAGTTTTTGATTGACTTCCTTTTCAAAAGAAAACTGTAATAACAAAGGCTCAATTTCTAGGTAGGTTGCTGAAACGATTAGTATTTTCATATCAAAAGATTCCCAGTCATTCCGATAGCTATCGGAATGAGAATGACATTAAGTTAATAAAAAGTAGGTTCAACTTCTTTTTCGATAAAGTTAATCCCATAGTTTTCTAACTCATTCAAAATAGGGCTATATATTTCTTTTATGATAGGCACATGAACTCCAGGAGTTGCAATGGTACCGTTTAATATCATTTTAGTCGCAATTGCAACAGGCAATCCAACAGTTTTTGCCATTGCTGTATATCTTTGGTCATCTCCTTTTACTACCATTGAAGAATGTAATTCTATGTCTTTACCATTTAATTTATAACGGAAACGGTGCCACATCACTATCATATCTTTATCTTCTGCAGCCAATGTCCATTTTTTTTCTAAAATGTGTTGTAAGATTTGTGCTGGCGTAGAATCTGGCAATCCCACTGGTGTGTCATCAAAAATACCTAACCAAACAAATTTCTCAAACAATTCTTCATCATCTTGACGAATGTTTAAGTAGTGTTTAAATTTTAGCTCTACCGAATCGTTAGGATTATAAGATAAGAAAGAATTGATAAAATCTCTGTGAGTCATTTTTCCTGATCCTTCCATTACATAGCTATCATCAGTTGCTCCTAATTGTACAAATAAGTTCCACGCTTTACAGTAGCCAAGTCTTCTTAATGTTCCTCTGTACATGGTTGGGATATCATCTAACCCGTAAATTTCTCTATAGGATAAAGAATCTCTGTTGGCATAACCTTCAAATTTTCCGTAATCGTCTATTTCAATAATTTCTGTTCTTCGAAATAATTTATGGTAAGGAATGTATTTATATTTTCCTTCTTGTATAAATTTTGCTGCACCTTGTCCGGCTAAAACTACATTTCTAGGGTTCCAAGTAAATTTGTAATTCCAAGGGTTGTTATCGCTTTCGGGAGCGACTAACCCTCCTGTAAAAGTTTCAAAAGCATGTAATTTCCCTCCTGCTTCTTTAATTTTATTAATCACTCGCATTGCTGATAAATGGTCAATTCCTGGATCTACTCCAATTTCATTCATCATTACAATACCTGCTGATTTTGCTGCTGCATCTAAATCTTTCATCTCGTTAGAAATGTAAGAAGCCGTAACCATGTGTTTTTTATACTTTACACAATCCTTAGCAACAGAAAGATGCATGCGAGCAGGCAACATAGATATGATTAAATCGTGTTCATCAATTAAACGATTTCGTTCTTCTTCATTATTTACATCAAACGCTATTGCTTTTGAAAGGGGATGGTCTTTAGATGCTTTATAGGCTAATTCTTTAGACTGATCAGCAATGGTTATAAACCAATGCTCTTTTTCAGCATTAAACAGTAAGTATTGTGTTAATGAAGAAGTTGACCTTCCTGCTCCTATTAAAAGTATTTTTTTCATAAGTCTATGTTAAAATAGAAATTCGAATTTCGTTATTTATTTAGCATTTGCTGAAAATTTTTATTCATTTTTACTAACAAAATAGTATTCATAAATATACTGGTTAAAAAATGTCATTTCGAGTGATTCGCCAAGAGCGAATTGTATCGAGAAAAACATTTTTGAGAAAAAATCATTGGTTCTCGATAAAATTTTTCTTCACTTTGTTCTGAAAAATCACTCGAACTGACAATGATTTTCACATATCGAAACACATAATTATGCAGAAAAACACATTGATTAAAGCGGGAATTCTTGGCGTAACAGCAGTTGTTTTAGGGGCCTTTGGAGCCCATGCGTTGAAAGCCATATTAACACCCGAGCAACTAATTAGCTTCCAAACTGGAGTGCGCTACCAAATGATACACGCTGTGGTGTTATTATTTTTGTTTTTATTGACGTTAAAATTTGATAACAAACAATTTAAAATTGCTGCCAATCTTATCTTTTGGGGAGTTATTCTCTTTTCGGGTTCTATTTATGTGCTTACTTTAAAAAATTTAATTGGTTTAGAAGCGCTGAAATTTGTTGGCCCCATTACCCCTATTGGTGGTTTGTTACTAATTAGTGGTTGGATTATGCTTGTTATTGGAGGAATAAAAATTGAAAGTTAAACTTACAATATTCTCAATAAAAAATGATAACTTCGCTTAACACCATGTTTTAAGAAACATTGAAACGTTTCCAAGAACAGCGTTGTGTGCCATTCTAATAAAAAATAGATAAATGAAAGTTGACGATTTAGATGGTATAATCACAAAATTTAAAAGTAAATCTGACAAAATGGCCAGATACACTTCATTTGATTACTGC
>CAYRAD010000227.1:2598-5010 GCA_964422135.1 uncultured Vicingus sp. | reverse complement strand
CCGCTGTTACCAAATTGATGTATTTGTTAGGAAAAAACCTTTCCAATAATGAAATTAAAAAGCTGCTTCCTCAATCATTAAGAGGAGAGTTGACGGAATAAATTACTTTTGAAACCCAACCAATAAGGAAACGCAACCATTAGGAACCAAATTGGTTTTTTGGATTGATCTTTCCATAGGAGGTACCGTAATCTGAATAATGAATTTTTGCGTTTGGTCAACTTTAAAATCCCAATAAGGATTTTTTTCGTCAGGATTACTTTTATAAAGTATCTTTCTGGTGTTGTCCAAAACTTTAAACTCTACATTTCCTATCAAATCCTGCGAACAGACTAAAACCCGGTAAGTTTTGCCTTTATTAAACGTCATTTCCACATCGGCTGAATCGCCTGGATTTAAAACAGCACTGGTTAATTGTCCGTTGTGTACAAAAGGATCTAAAGTTGGTAAACAATGTATTACTGTAAATCGTTTACATTGAGCATCAGTATTAATTGAAAATAAAAATGCTACTCCAACTATGCAATACGCAATTACTTTTTTATTGAATAATCTCATTTCTAATTTTTTCAGTTATGTCTGCTATTTCAAAAATAGTTCCTGATTCATATTTTAATGTGCTTCCTCCGCCAATAGTTGGCACATCACCACTTTCATCAACTTTAGTATCGGTTTCTTCTACTTGTATTTTATCATAAACCGTTTTTAGTTCCTGAAGTTTTTCAGCTAATTTGATCACTTCTTCATCATTATAAGTTACCAGCAGGTCTATTAAATTTGCCAAAGAATATTTTTGCTCAGCAATTTTTTGCATCAACTCATCACTTGGAGTTTCTTTATTTAGTGATTTTGTTCCTAAATAAAGCCCTTCAATCCATCCGCCCGTAATAATTGTGGCTGATAAATTATCCTGTCCGTTTTCTTTTAAATAAGCATCGGCTAACCAAAAGGCATCATTAATGATATCCATTATCGAATCCCTGTTGTTGATGTTCTCCTCTATTCTTTCCATTGTTTCAGCATCAAAAACAGATGTGATTCCCAAGCCATCAGCCATTTTTTTAGAGCAGTTCATGTAAAACATACTTTCCTGTGTCTGATCAAAAATATTGGCATAGCTTAAATCTGCTCCATAAACTCCAAGATTAACTGCCTTTTGAGCATTGGTAACGTATTTATTTACATTCTCCACAGGATTAGTGTTCTCACTATTGTACTCAGCTCCTGCACTTTGAAAAATAGAAGCTGTTTCTATCGGAGAAGGTACTGTCTGAAAAACCATCTGAGCCTTTGAAGCTCTTTCAGGAGTTAAGGTAGAATCCACAACCTGAACATCATTATCTTCTATGGTTTCATTATCCCCACCACAAGCCATTAATAATGTTGGTATTAAAATTAAGTAGAAGTATTTTTTCATATATAATATTTAATTGCGTTGTTTCAAATATATCAATAATATTCGTATTCATAAACTATTTTGCTTATCATCGTGTTTTGGTTACCATAATTAACAGATTGAATAAGTATTCCTTCTTTATTATAAATATAAACAAAAGAGTCCACTAACTCTTCTCCTTCCGAATAAGTAAGAACCTGTTCTATTTTATTATTTTGATTGTACTTAGATTTTTCAAGTTCAACAATTATTCCTTCTTTATTATATTTTACCCATTTAACAATATTGTTGTTTTCATCGTATTCACTTAATTCTTTAGAAAATAATTCATCATCAGAATACTGGTAATATTCAACTTTATAGTCTTGTTGATTAAAAATAGTAATGGAATAAAATAACAAGCTATCTTTATTATTATAACTATTAATCCTAACTTTTTTCCAATCATTTTCCCAGTCATAGTCAGTTTTCCAAACTAAATTATTTTTTGAATCAAATTCTGATAAGTTTAATTCTTTCCCATTTTTATAATTGGTTATCCACTTATTTTTTAATTTCCAATCCACTTCTTTGGTCTCAACTTTATTCTCAATCTCCCCATTATTATATCTTCTTATCTCCTTTGTACTATATCCAGCATTTTCTGTATATCTTATTTCTATCAATTTTTCATCTTGATTATACTTATACCCTCTGGTTCCATAGGTATTTCCATTTTTATCAAAGAGTAACTCTGTCCGTTTTTTCCCATTTTTATGATAGCTTATTGTTTTAGAACTTTGGAAAGTGGTATCATTGTGTTCAATAGAATAATAAACCCGTTTTTCTTCTTTTACAATTTTATTCTCAAAAGCTGTCTCACCAGACGTTTGGTTGTCATACCGACAAGAATTAAAAAGAAATGTCAGTAGTAGTATTGCAACAGTGTATTTCATCTCTATAATTATTCAAATAAATTCACTTAATGTGCCAACAACCAATTTTCGGCATTATTCATTTCAACCTCAAGTGGAACT
>CAYRAD010000227.1:1322-2498 GCA_964422135.1 uncultured Vicingus sp. | reverse complement strand
TTAATGTGCCAACAACCAATTTTCGGCATTATTCATTTCAACCTCAAGTGGAACTGCTAAATTAACAGTATGCTCCATTTTATCTTTTACAATTGCTTTAATTTTTTCTAATTCTGGTTTATAAACATCAAAAACCAATTCATCATGTACTTGTAACAACATCTTAGATTTAAATTGTTGTTTTTCAATTTCGTGATGAATATTTATCATCGCAATTTTAATAATATCTGCTGCCGAACCTTGTATGGGTGCATTTACTGCATTTCGTTCTGCATGTCCACGGACTATCGCGTTACTTGAGTTGATGTCTTTTAGGTTTCTCCTTCGTTGCATAATGGTTTCTACATAACCCTGTTCTTTTGCTAAAATTACATTGTTATCCATGTACTTTCTGAGTTTGGGATATTGCTCAAAGTAAGTATCTATAATTTCTTTGGCTTCAGTTCTTGAAATATTTAAATTTTGAGAAAGTCCAAAAGCTGAAACGCCATAAATAATTCCAAAATTTACTGCTTTGGCTTTTCCTCTCATTTCTCTATCAACATCTTCCAATTTTACTCCAAAAACTTTTGCAGCAGTTGCGGTATGAATATCTTCCCCTTTTACAAAAGCTTCTTGCATGTTTTCATCTCCACTTAATGCAGCAATAATCCGTAATTCTATCTGTGAATAATCTGCAGCTAATAAAGTAAAATCTTCATTTCTTGGTATAAAAGTTTTTCTAATCTCTCTCCCTTTTTCGCTTCTTATGGGTATGTTTTGTAAGTTAGGATTGTTGGAACTTAAGCGTCCGGTAGCGGCAACTGTTTGCATGTAACTGGTATGAATTTTTCCATCTTCTGCATTTACCAATTCCGGCAAAGCATCAACGTAGGTAGATTTTAGTTTTTTTAATGTTCTGTATTCTAATATTAGTGAGATAATGGCATGTTTTCCCGTCATTTTAGAAAGTACATTTTCACTGGTCTGGTATTGACCGGTTTTGGTCTTTTTCGGCTTTTCTATAATCCGTAGTTTTTCAAATAATATTTCTCCTAGTTGCTTGGGCGAATCAATATTAAATTCAACTCCAGCCTCTTTAGTAATGTCTTTGCTCAGACCTATTAATGATTCATCCAATTCTTTCGAAAAATTGTTCAATGCTTCAACATCTAATTTTATCCCTTCCTTTTCCAT
>CAYRAD010000227.1:0-1222 GCA_964422135.1 uncultured Vicingus sp. | reverse complement strand
TGAATGAGGTAATGCGCAATCATGGTATCAAACAATTTTCCTTTAATTTCAATTCCATAAATGCTCAACACATTGAGGTCGTACTTAATGTTTTGTCCTACTTTCTCAATGTTCTCATTTTCAAAAAGAAATTTAAATTCATTTAAAATAGTTGTAGCAGCTTCTTTATCTTCAGAAAATGGGATGTAATAAGCTTCGTGCTCTTTATATGCAATTGACATTCCTACAATTTCAGCTTCAAATGGGTTTAGTCCGGTAGTTTCCGTATCAAAACAAAATGATTTTTGTTGCTGCAATTCAGCAATCAACCTAGTTCTATCTTCTTTAGTTTGGATAAATTGATAGTGGTGCTTCGTATTCTTAATGTCTTTTAATTCAATAGTTGCTGGTTCCTCTTCTTTATCCTCTAATTCCTGAACATTCCCGAATAAGTCCATTTGACCGCCTACCTGAACAGCAGCCGGTTGTATCTGAATTTCTTTTCCCAACACCCTTTTTGCCAAATTTCTAAATTCCAATTCCGCAAAAAGCTCTGTAATTTTTTGTTCATCAGGCTCTTCTATTTTAAAATGTTCAAAATCGTATTCTATTGGAACATCTAAAATAATGGTTGCTAATTTTTTAGATAACAATCCTTGTTCGGCATATTCAATTACATTTTCTTTTTGTTTTCCTTTAAGTTCTTCTGCATGTTCAATTAACCCTTCAACACTTCCATATTTTGCGATTAAAATTTTAGATGTTTTTTCTCCAATCCCAGGAATTCCAGGAATATTATCTACCGCATCTCCCCAAAGACCTAAAATATCGATTACTTGTAAAGGATTCTCTACACCAAATTTTTCACACACTTCAGGAATTCCCATTATTTGAGCAGGTTTACCATAAGCGGCAGGCTTGTACATAAAAATATTTTCAGAAACCAACTGACCAAAATCTTTATCTGGAGTCATCATGTATGTAGTAAACCCTTCACGTTCTGCCTCTTTAGCCATAGTCCCAATAATATCATCAGCTTCATAACCTTCTTTTAAATAAATAGGGATATTAAAAGCATCTAAAATTTTTTTAACATAAGGAATCGCAGTACGAATATCTTCTGGCATGGCTTCACGACCTGCTTTATAATCAGCAAAATCTTCTTCACGATTGGTAGCTCCACCGGGAGCATCAAAAACAACTGCAATGTGAGAAGGTTTTTGTTTTTCTAAAACTTCTAATA
>CAYRAD010000226.1:0-5039 GCA_964422135.1 uncultured Vicingus sp. | reverse complement strand
AAAAAGAAATCCTCCTTAAAGAAATTCATCACAGGGTAAAAAATAACATGCAGGTAATCATTAGTCTGCTCAGCATACAGTCAAATTATACAGACGATGAAAAGGTCATTGCTTTATTTAACGAAGCGAAAAACAGGATTCGTTCCATGGCATTAATTCATGAAAAAATGTATCAAACCGGTGACCTTGCTCTTATCGATTTTCAGGACTACATTATTGCTTTAACTAATGATCTGATATCTACTTATTCTATCAATTGTGATATATTCCTTGATATTAAAATTGAAAATGTAAAATTTGGTATAGACACACTAATTCCTTTAGGATTATTATTCAATGAAATTATTTCAAATACCCTTAAATATGCTTATATTAATGAAGACAAGGGTAAAATAGTAATCCATCTTTCTTTCGATGAAAAAGAAAATGAATACACGTTAATTATTGGTGACAATGGTATTGGAATGCCAATTGGAACCCTAGAAAAAGAAGAAAGTACATTAGGTATGGAACTTATTAAAATATTCGTTAATCAAATTGATGGCACTATTGAAAGATTAAATCGGAAAGGAACTTTTTTTCAAATCATATTCGCACACAGAGATTGATAAGGTCTATACTCTTATTTAGGTTTAACACTTCTTTGTTCATAAACTAAAACATCAATTATTTATTTCCTCATTAGAATAAAGCATATTTACATTTAGTTAAACTAATAAATGTATTTATCCGATTTTATAAATAAAAAACCAGCTTTAAAAAGAAGTTTGGCTTTTCTTTTTGTCTTGTTTATTATTCCTGTTTTCAGTCAGCAAACTAAAAAAGAAGTGAATTATAAATCAGTTTATGCCAAAGAATATAAACAAGTAAAGAAAGAGCCCTACAATGTGAAATTACTTTCACTATCGGAAACTACACCCGAAAAAAAGTGGAATAATTACCATGGAGAAGCAATTAACACTACCGATTCTTTATACCATTTTAATAATGAATTACTTTGTTTTTCTTTCCCCACCAATTCCAATAAAATAAATAACGATTACCTAATCTATTATTTTTCTTTAAAGGAAGCCTCCTGCCCTACTTTATTCAGCTTATTTAAATATTATAAACCAAGTATTGATTCTAATTTAATAATTAACAGTTTACCTAAAGAATTAGCCTTATTACCTGCCGTTTGTTCGGCATTTAATCCAAACTCATCTAATGGGTTGGGCGGAGTGGGATTTTGGCATTTGAACTATCCACAAGCCATAAAATATGGCTTAACAGTTAATGAATTTATTGATGAACGTAAAGATTTTGAAAAATCAACAAAAGCAGCTACACTCTATATTAAAGATTTATATAACATGTATAACGATTGGGAATTAACTCTTTCTGCCTATTCCTGTGGCGTTACAACTGTTAATAAATATTTAAAACGTTCAGATGAGAAAACATATCAAGCAATATTTCCTTATTTACCGGAACAAACAAGAGATTTGGTTCAGGCTTTTGTTGCTATGAATTACATTTATGCTTATGACAATTATGGAGCTGTTGAAATTAATCCTGTAATTAAGTGTGATACCATTCTGATAGAACGAAAACTGATGTTCAAAGCCATTAATGATGTTATAAAAATCGACCTGAAAGAACTGGCTTTCCTGAATACAACTTTAAACAAAGATATTTTCCCTGATAATTACATCGCTTTACTTCCAGAGGGAAGCAAGGGTAAATTTATGGAATTTAAAGATAGTATTTATTTCTATCAGGATTCTGTGTTACTCAAACCTAAGACCAAAACTACTGTTATTATCCCAAAAGACGGTGAACCTATTACTTATAAAGTTAGATCAGGAGATGTATTGGGCTTAATTGCCAACAGATTTAACGTACGTGTTTCTGAAATTCAAGACTGGAATAATTTAAATGGAACACGAATTAATATAGGACAGGAATTAACCATTTATGGAAAAAAGAAAAAAGGAAAGACACCAAAAGTTAGCACTGAGGAGAAAAAAGACCAACCTCAACTAAAGAAAACCAATACAAATAATAGTAATCAGAATAAAAAATATACAAAGTACACGGTTAAGGGTGGTGATAACTTATGGTTAATTGCCAAAAATTATCCGGGAATTTCTGCTGATGACATTATGGATTTTAATGATATTAATGAAAGTTTAACCATTGGGCAAGTATTAAAGATTCCAAAAAAATAAATGGAAGAAAAAATACAGCAAACAGAAAAAGAAAATACTTTCAGGCATAAGGAGAATATTAAAAGTATTCATCCTATACTAACCTGGGTAAGTTTAATAGTAGTAATGGCTTTATTATTACTAATCATGTATATTTTTCCGACAGATGGAATTAAAATTGGAAACATTACATTAGAATTTCCTGAAATATCCGATTTTTTTGTTCCTAAAGTTGAAAACGACAGTTTAGCTAATGTGCAGAAAGATTTAGCTGTATTATTTGATTCTACAGTTGTGGTTAGTAAAATTGATTCTGCTGTCATTCAACATAAGTTGGATTCACTAAAAGAGTTCCGAAAAAGGTTACAGGTCAACGATAAAAGTAAAACCGCTTTGCATCGTTTTTTTGATGCACTTGAAAATGCAAAAAAACAAAAAATCAGGATTATGCATTATGGCGACTCACAAATAGAGGCTGACAGAATAACTTCCTATCTGAGAAATGAACTTCAGAAAAAATTTGGTGGTTATGGTGTTGGTTTGTTCCCAGTAATTCAGGTTGCTCCAAAGATGAGTGTGAATATAGAATATTCTGAAAACTGGAAACGATATACCGGATTCGGAAAAAAAGACAGTACCGTAACACACAAAAGATATGGAGCTTTAATGAATTTTTCGAGATATGCTCCTATACCGATATCTGCTGTAGTTGATGATAGTACTCAATACCAAGGATGGATACGATTACGTAAACCAAAAGCATCATATGGAAGGACAAAATCCTATTTTCAGTTACAACTTTTCTTAAGTAATTCATATACCAATATAAAGTACAGTATTTCAGCAGATGGAACAGAAGTTAAATCGGGAACCATCACACCCAACACTCCATTCCAGACCATTAAGGCGAATTTTTCTGCAACACCCGAAGAAATTTATATCACTTTTGACGGAAGTGACAGTCCGGATATTTACGGAATTTCTTTGGAAGGAAATACTGGTGTTGTAATGGATAATATTCCTTTACGAGGTTCATCAGGAACAATATTCACCAAACAGGATGCTACTTTATTAGGAAACATGTATGCCAGTTTGTCCCCGAATCTTATTATCATGGAGTTTGGTGGAAATACAATTCCTTATATTAAATCAGATAAAGGGTGTACTGACTATGGCAGGTGGTTCCAGTCACAAATTAATTTTATCAAACGATTAAATCCAAATGTTGCAATTATTGTAATTGGCCCCGGTGATATGTCCATCAAAGAAAAAACAGAATATATAACTTATCCTTATTTAGAAGGTGTTAGGGATGCACTAAAAGATGCTACATTAAAATCCGGTTGCATTTTTTGGGATATGTATGAAGTAATGGGTGGAAAAAATTCTATGCCTAAATGGGTAAAAGCTAATCCTCCTCTTGCCACTTCAGACTACACCCATTTTAGTCCTAAGGGAGCAAAAAAAATAGCAGAAGAGTTTAATTCTAAACTATTTAAATTATACGAAGAGTACAAACACCCTAATCAAGAAAAAGAAAAAATAGTAAATGATAGTATTCAATAATATAGATTACAAAAATCTCCCTAAAAAGAGGAGATCAGGGAGAGTGTCTTCATTTCTTAAAATAACACCTCCCTTACCCTCGTTATTAGATGAGAATACTACCACCTTTTCAATTAATTTTTTGACTAATTCAGTTGTCCTGTTATATCTAATATTAACTATCGGAAATATTAAAGCACAGGATAACCCTCACCTTGTTTCACAACACGATTTTGTGGTTTATGACTCCAATTATATCCATTACTATAATGATTCTTCTAACTACAACACTTTTTTCAACAAACTCGATACCATTATTTTTGAAGGAAAAGGAAAACTAAATGTGATACAAATTGGTGGTTCTCATATTCAAGCGGATATTTGGTCCGATGAAATGCGTACCAATTTTCAGAAATTCTCACCCAACCTGAATGGTGGAAGAGGGTTTTTATTCCCCTACCGTTTAGCCAACACAAATAATCCCTACTATTATAAATGCACATCAACAGGAAAATGGGAAGGATTCAGAAATTCTGTTATGAGCCACCATTCTACATGGGGTGCTTCAGGAATTACAGCAACAACCAGAGATAGTGCAGCAACACTTAAATTTTATTTTAGAGGAGATGATACCCCTTATTACGATTTTAATAGTATTAAACTATTCCACGATGTTGATTCAACAAATTATTGTATAGAATTAATTTCTGATACTTGTTCTTTCATCAGAATTAATAAAGAAATTGGTTATACTGAATTTATTCTTGATCATTATGTAGATTCTTTTGAGTTTAACATCTATCGTACTGATACCACTCCTTCTTCTTTTAATCTTTATGGAATTAGTTTGGACAATGATGACCCGGGCATTATTTATACTTCCATCGGGGTTAATGGAGCAAGCACTAAAAGCTATTTAAGATGCGAATTATTTACGCAACATTTAAAAGCCATTAATCCCGATCTTGTTATATTTTGCATTGGCATCAACGATGCTTACGACCCAGATTTTTGCGAAAACTGCTATGAAAACAATTACGACACTTTGGTTTCATGGATAAAGTCGGTAAACCCCAATTGTGAGTTCTTGTTTGTTACGAATAACGACAGCTATTATAAACGAAGATATCCCAATAAAAATGCACTTAAAGCCAGAGATGTAATGATTAGACTGGCGAATAAATACAATTCGGGAATATGGGACATGTTTAATGTGATGGGAGGATTGGGTTCTATAAAAACATGGCAAAAAAATAACTTTGCTAAAAGAGACAAAATCCACTTAACAAAAGATGGTTATGTTTT
>CAYRAD010000225.1:0-5042 GCA_964422135.1 uncultured Vicingus sp. | reverse complement strand
TGATAGATGCATTTGGTGAATCTGTATTAATAATACCAAATGTATTTACACCAAACGGAGATGGGTCGAATGACGTGTTTACTGTAAAAGGTGAAAACCTTGAATCAGTAGAAGGAGAAATATTCAACAGATGGGGACAAAAAATGTTCACATGGAATAATGTAAAAGGATACTGGGATGGAAGAACACTTTCTGGTTCTATTGCACCTGATGGAACGTATTTCTATATTATCAAGGCCACCGGTTTTGATGGTAAAGAATACTTCGAAAAAGGAGGATTTAGTCTGGTTCGATAAAAATATCAAAATGATGAAATAGAATTATTTATCTGAGTAGTGAAATACTTCCTACCTCTTCATGGACAATTTTTTCGTAAGATTCGGCTCTAACTTTATAAACATATACACCAGCAGCAGCAGGTTGACCTTTATAAGTTCCATTCCAACCATTATCTATTGAGGAAGTGCTAAAGAGTAATTCTCCCCATCGGTTAAAGATTAATAATTCAAATTTTTCAACTCCCATTCCTTTAAATTTAAAAATGTCATTAACTCCATTTCCATCCGGAGTGAAGGAGTTTGGACCATAAATAAACATTGGAGGTCGAATGGTTTTCATGATTGTATCGTAACACCCACTGATATCCTGAACGATTAATGTAACATCATGCTCTCCATCTGTGCCAAAAGTATAAATGGGGTTTGCTTCATTAACAGAACCTCCATTCCCAAATGCCCACCAATTATCAACAATATCACTATATGATGAATCAGTAAATTGCACTTCAAATTCTGATAAATACTCGTAACTAAAATTGGCGGTTGGATTTGTTACTGTTACCATAATGGCAGATGAAATTTGGTTTTCACATCCATCAGTAACTGTTATACCGTAGTTGTAATTATAATTCGGTTGAACAAAGATTGAATTAGAAGAGGATCCTATGCTCCAGGAATATGAATATGATCCTTCTCCACCAGAAGGATTAGCAGATAAAGTTAATGATTCTCCCGTGCAAACCATAGTGTCATTTGAGACGGATAGTTCAAGTGGACTATATATAGGAACAGTTACGTTAAACGATGCTGAAGCACTATCAAAAGCACATGTGTCACTTATAGATGCTGTATAAGTTGTTGTGGTAATAGGATAAACAGTTATATTATTACCGGAGAAATTGTTTATTCCATCTGTCCAGTTTACTATAAATGACGATTGAGCTCCACCAATAACATTTGCAACTAATACAATAGAATCTCCAGGGCAATTTACACTTGTATTAGGATTTACTGTTACCTGCAATGGGTCAAAGATTGGAACTGTTACAATCGCTGAATCTGTTATGTTAGAACATACATCAGAAACAGTTACCCAATAATTTGTCGTTGAATTAGGATTAACCTGTATTGATGTTGAGCTTGCTCCTGTACTCCATAAATAGGTTTCACTTCCGTTTCCACCTACAATATTTGGAATTAACGGCACAGTTTCATTTAAACAATTCATCGTATAATCATCTAAAGAAACACTAAAAGTAGAACCGTTTATGGTTACAGTAATAGAATCTTTTACTTCTGCACCACAACTATCCTGAGCAGTTAAAATATAATTTGTTGTATTTGTTGGGTTAACATTCGTAGGAATTAAATTGCCTATACCGTTATTCCATGTGTAGTATGTACCAACTCCACCAGAAACATTGGCATCTAATACTACAATCTCCCCGGCACATATCGTGGTGTCGTTAGTTGTTACTGTATTAGTTAAAGGCATAAATACAGGAACGTTTATCGTTACCGAATCTTGTATAATTGTTCCACAAGCATCCTGAATTTCAATATAATATGTCGTTGTTGTATTTGGACTTACATAAACTGAACTATCAACAACTCCAATAGGTGTCCAGCTATAGGTGAAATTTCCACCACCACCTGAGGCACTTGCATAAACCCAAATACTATCCTGAGGGCAATATTTAGAAGTATCATTAGAAGTGGACACAACAATTGGAGAAACAGTTACAACTGTTACAGTTGCACTGTCAATAACACTGTAAACACCACAAGTGTCAGAAACTGTTACGGTATATGTGGTTGTTGTAGGAGGTTTAACCCATATCGTATCTGAAGTGCTTCCATTGTTCCATTGCACAATATATGGAGGGCCGGTTACATCAACCCAAACAGGAACAGAATCATTACTGCCACATTGGATAGTAGTGTCATGCATTGTTAATATTGGTTGAGGAAAATCGCTAATATAAAATGTAATAGTTTGAGTATCAACCACACTGCAAATGGTTTGAACCAATTGAATAGTTACTGTTTCTAATGGTTCAGTAATACCATCCTGAATTGCATCAAACGTTAAATTAATCGTATCTTGACCAGGAAGGAAGGTTACATTACTGCTACTTATATTATAATCAGCTGTTCCTGCACTTCCTGAAATTGTATAATTATATACAGCAGTATCAACACTACTACTTCTTACAAAATCTAAAAATGCAGATCCGCAACCTTCATATAAAATAGAGTCAGTTCCATTAATATCGATGTTGGAGCTAAGAGTTACTGTGTTACTTGAAAAACTTCCTGCTTCTAAAAAAACGCCAGAATCCCAAGCAGTATCAGAAGCATCAGCAATAGCAATTTTAATATGATAAACTAAACCACATTGTACAACCCCAACAGCTGTTAAAACAGTTGTATATCCATCATATTGAACAGATTGAGCTCCAGTGTTAACTGTATTATCATAATAATACATAGTATTTAAGCCAGGATTAACAGTATTAATTGTAACAGGTGTTGTAGTATTTGGAATTAAAGCAATGTTGATAGCATTATTAGAAAATGATCCGGCAATTCCAGGGCCACTTAAAAAGAAACCAAATACATCATTGATTGAGTTTACAAACTCTGGATATTCATCAGACCCAAAAACAAAATTAAACTTAACAGTATCACCTGTAGGAATAAAATCAAACTCTAAAATTGCGGCATCATTTGTTCCTGCTCCAGACCCCTCTAAAATGTCCAAATCAGGATCTCCAATTCCGAAATTTCCTCCACCTAAAGAAAAACTCCCTGAATTGTTGGGTCCCAAGGAACCTAAAACATCACCTGTTGCTAATATAACTCCATTATTAACCCCTAGATATGGATTGGTATTTAGGGCATTAAATTCACCTATTTGATTGGCAGCTCCTGAAAAAGTGACATTTGATACAGTTACTCCTCCACCTATCAATATGTTTTGAACATATTGAGTAGGACTTAATACACCGGAGGTAACTGTTAGTTGACCATTAACATTAATAGTTAATACCACTATCAAAATTGTAAGAATTAACCTGTTCATTTTCAATAATTAAAGTGCAAGTTTAGATAGTTAAGACTTATTTTCCTAAAAAAAGGTTGCCAAACCATTTATTATTTATATTTAATTGTTGGACTCCTATCAAGCAATTTAAATAATAAACAAATTACCAAATAATTAAAATTACTTAAAGTCCAATAGGTATTTATTCCTGTTTATATTCCCTATGATATCTTTTAACTTAATTATATTTGTGAAAATTTACAACTATGGCTGAAGTAAAAAATTACATTTCACAGAATAAAGAAAGATTTCTAAGTGAACTTTTTAACTTATTAAAAATTCCATCAATAAGTGCTGATTCAGCTTACAATGATGATATTGCTAAAACAGCAGAAGAAATTAAAAAAAGATTGCTAGAAGCCGGTGCAGAGGAAGTCGAAATTTGTGAGACAAAAGGACATCCAATTGTTTATGGAGAAAAAATTATTGACACTAGTTTGCCAACTGTTTTAGTCTATGGTCATTATGATGTGCAACCCGTTGAGCCTGTCGAGCTTTGGGATTCACCTCCCTTTGAGCCGGTTATTAAAAAAACAGCAATACATCCCGATGGTGCAATTTTTGCCAGAGGAGCTTGTGATGATAAAGGACAAATGTACATGCATATCAAAGCTTTTGAAGTAATGATGCAAACAAAATCGTTACCTTGCAATGTTAAGTTTATGATTGAAGGAGAAGAAGAGGTTGGTTCCATCAATTTAGGAACTTTCGTAAAGGAAAATAAAGATAAATTAAAAGCAGATGTTATTGTAATTTCTGATACAGGAATGATTGCAAATGATACTCCTTCTATAACTGTTGGATTAAGAGGGTTAAGTTATGTTGAGGTTGAAGTTACAGGCCCGAATAGAGATTTGCATTCAGGTTTGTATGGAGGTGCAGTAGCCAACCCAATAAACATTTTGTGTGAAATGATAGCTAAATTAAAGGACGATAGAGACCATATTGTAATACCTGGGTTTTATGATGATGTAGAAATTTTAAACAATGAAGACAGAGAAGAATTAGCTGAAGCACCATTTAATCTTGAAAATTATAAAAAAGCGTTAAACTTATCGGATATCCATGGTGAAGAAGGATTTTCAACTATGGAAAGAGTTTCTATTCGGCCCACATTAGATGTTAACGGTATATGGGGAGGATATACAGGAGAGGGAGCAAAAACTGTTATTGCATCAAAGGCTTTTGCAAAAATATCTATGCGATTAGTTCCAAATCAGGATAGCGAAAAAATTACCCAATTATTTACAAACTACTTTAACAGTATTACACCTCAATCAGTGAAAGTAAAAGTAACTCCTTTTCATGGAGGAGTTCCTTATGTTACTCCAACTAGTAATGTTGGTTATCAGGCAGCTAAAAAAGCAATGGAAGACACTTTTAATAAAACGCCTGTACCAGTGAGAAGTGGAGGAAGTATCCCAATAGTAGCATTGTTTGAAAAGGAATTAGGCTTAAAATCGGTATTAATGGGTTTTGGGCTCGATTCAGATGCCATACATTCACCTAATGAACATTATGGAGTTTTTAATTTTATAAAAGGAATCGAAACCATTCCTTTATTTTTTAATTATTTTACCAATTTTTGTAAATGAAATTTATTTAACCCGTTGTGCATTTTGAATAAAAATAGTAATCATTTGTCAGTTCGAGTGATT
>CAYRAD010000224.1:0-5051 GCA_964422135.1 uncultured Vicingus sp. | reverse complement strand
GTAAAGCATTTACCTCAACGGTAGTTCTACATGGTTGATTAGCTGCAAAATATTCAGCATAAACACGGTTATAGGTTTTGAAGTCGCGTTTCATGTCGGTTAAAAAGGTAGTAACATCCACCAGTTTATCCCAGCTACTTCCACTTTCTTCTAAAATCACTTTCACATTTTCGAAAACAGAACGACATTGAGCTTCAAAATCATACGTTTCGTAATTGCCATTTTTATCGTATTTCAATCCTGGAATATTAGCTTCTTCACTTCCCGAACCGGCAGCTCTTGGTCCAACTCCAGACAAAAATAATAGGTTTCCCACTTTACGTGCATGAGGATATAAGCCCATAGGTTTTGGTGCCGATTCTGAATTAATTTTTTCGCTCATATTAATTAAGTTTTCTCAAAAATAGAATTTTAAGTAGCTTTAAGCCAAATTAAAATTATTTTTTAACATGGAAGGATTGGAGTGGTTAAAAGACAACGTTCTAGTTAAAGAAAATATAAAGAAAGTAGAAAAACTTCAAAAAATTGCAGATGGGTTAGCTATTTCAATGCCTGTTTTAGCTATCTCATGGTGTTTAAAAAATGTGAATGTTAGTTCTGTAATTCTTGGAGCAAGTGAATTAATTCAGTTAAAAGAGAATTTTAAAGCACTTGACACCAAAGAGAAATTGACACCAGAAATAATGGGGAAAATAGAAAAAATATTAAACAACGCTCCTTTAAAACCTATTTTTTAAAATTTAGCAATAATATTCTTGACCTGATTTAAATAACTACCGCCAAATAAATTTACATGCACCATTAATGGGTATAAATTACAAATATCCATTCTGTTTTGCCATCCTTTTTCTAATTGGAAATGGGCATTATATGCATCGTAAAATTGATTATCAAATCCACCAAAAAGTTTGGTCATGGCAATTTCCATTTCCCGATGCCCATAATACACTGCTGGATCCATAATTACCGGTGCTCCTTTTTCATCTACTATAAAATTACCACTCCATAAATCACCATGTAACAATGCTGGTTGCTCTTTTGGGAAAATATCATCTAACCGATTGTATAATTTTTCAAATTTTGAAATGGTTGCACTTTCTATTTGATGATGGTCTCGAGCCAATTTTATTTGAATTTGTAATCTTTCTTCAATAAAGAAATCAGTCCAATTGGTATGGAAATTATTTTGTTGATACAAAGAACCAATGTAATTATCATAATCTAAACCAAATGTGGTAGTTGTACATTGATGTAACGAAGCTAACTTGGCACCAAATTCTTCCCAAAAAATAGATTTAGGATTTTTACTTTCTATGTATTCCAGAATTAGAAAAGAAACTTCTTCAGATTCTCCTAAAACGATGACTTTTGGTGTTCTGATAGTATTTGTATTTTGCAATATTTCCAATCCTTTCGCCTCTTTTTCAAACATCTTTGGAAATCTTTTAGAATCATTTTTCTTAATAAAAAACTTCCCTTTATTGGTTGCTATACAATACGTTTCGTTAATACTTCCCCCTGAAACTGGAATTACATTTTGGATTTTAATAGTGTCAAATCCATTTTGCTCCAACGAATTTCTGATTGCTTTATTGAGGTTTACTTCAAACATATTTCACCGTGAAAATATTAATATTTTATGGCTATTCAACTCTTCAATTTAGGTATTTAAAATTATCATCAGTAAAAATACGTACACTCTATCTGTATTATATTGATAAAATTTGAAATTCTTCAGTGTTTTTACTTCTTAAAAAAACAGTAATTGTAGTAATCAATTTGAGGTTTTAAACGGTTGTGTAGCACTATTTGCTAGCATACATTTACTATATAATTCAAAACTTAAAGTCATGAAAAAGTTAATAATCATATCAATCGCTCTCCTTTTCAGCTTCAATTGTTTTCCACAACATAAAAAAGTAAATAAAAAAGATCACCAACTTAATTATGAAGAATTCATTACTCACTATGGAGTTGATGACACCAGTATAGCAATTATTGATATTTTTTATGATAAAAGAAAGAATTGTGCTGGTGGAAAAATGTCTTTTTTATCATTATCAGCAGGAATTACATTAATAAATCCTTCTATAGGAGTTGGGTTAATGGCAGTTTCAACTCCTTTATTTGTTAGTGGAACGATTACGCATATTAAATACAACAGGAAACATTTGTTAAAAGCTTTAGTTGATTACCAAAATCAAAATTTAATACCTAAAAATCTTAAAGAAAGAATTGTTACTTATCTGGAAGAAGAAAATGAAATCCTTCAGGAAGAAATAGCCGAGAATCAACTGGCTTCACTAAAACTATAAAATAAATTTAGTTAAAAAGTAAGATTATGAGAAAGATAGTGAAAAATATCTATACAACACTCTATAGCAATCAAAATTATATAACTTTCACAGAAATGTTATTGGTATGCTTAGCTACAATCGGGATTATTTTCGGGACATTATTCATCATCTTAAGTCATATTTAAATTGATAAATACCTAATATTGAAAGTATATAATAAACGTCATTCTACTAAATTATGCTGGTAAGCATATTTAATCATTTCAGCAGTATTTTTAATATCCAATTTACTTAATATATTTCTTCGATGTGTTTCAACCGTTCTTGGGCTAATAAATAATTTTTCTCCAGCCTCTTTGTTGGTATCACCTGCAGCTATATATTTTAAAACTTCTAGTTCTCTTTCCGAAAGCTCAATACCTACCGAATTATCTTTATTCATTAATGAATTAATCATAGCAACAGAAACCTCATTACTATAGAATTTCTTTCCCTTAGCCACACTGTTAATTGCCATAACAAGCTCAGATGTACCGGCTTCTTTAAGAATATAACCCATTGCACCCGCTTTCATCATACTGGTAATATAAGTTTCTTCAGCATGCATGGTCAATGCCAATACTTTAATATTCTTAAATTTTTGAGTTATAATTTCAGTGGCTTCAATCCCTGACAATTCCGGCATGCTTATATCCATAAGAACTACGTCAACAACACCAGGATTTTCATCCAAATATCTAATAACTTCAACACCTGAACCTGCTTCTGCGACCACTTCAAATTCCACATTCTTTTTCAACATTAATTTAATACCATTCCTGATAATTTCATGATCATCGGCTAGTAATAATTTAATTGTGCTCATACTCTATTTTTGTTTATTTATTATTAGTTATCCATAAAATGTTCAATATCTTCCTAAATTCTATTTTTCAAGTTATCAAATATACTCGTTTTTATTTGGACTTTCAATTTAGTATTCAGATCAGCTATAATCTTGTAAATTACTTTCAGATGTTTCGTTTATTTAATAAGTTTTTTATAAATGCTTAAATTTGTTTACAATCATTAAACAATAAAAGCAACCATTTCGGATATAATTCGACTTTATTATAGTGAAATTATTAGAGACATTTTATTATATAAAAACTATTATTAATTTCATGGTTGTTTAAATAAAAACATAGAAATGAGATTGAAAATATTCAGTATACTAATTTTATTGATTTTGGGATTGACAGCTCATTCCCAATCAGATAACTGTGCCACTGCTACAGTAGTTACCTTAAATGCCTCAGGAAACGCCTGTGTAAATGGAACTACAATAAATGCAACAACTTCAAATACAGGATATAGCACTTGTAATCCTTTACCAAATGTTAATAACGAAGTATGGTACACATTTGTTACGAATGGTTCAAGTAACGTTTTTGATGTTATCCCGCAAGGTATGACCAACCCTGAAATAGTTATATATACTGGGGGATGTGGAGGTTTATTAGAAACCTGTAATACCCAAACCGGTTCGGGTACCTTAACAACACCTTGGGGAATTCCAGCAGGAACGCAAGTTTGGGTAGGCATTATGTCAAATCAAGGAACTGAGGGTAATTTTCAATTTTGTATAGCTTCAACTCCTCCTCCTCCAACCGGAGGGAATTTATGTTCAACAGCGATTCCTTTATGTGATCAAGCTGCTACTACTCAGGTTGATATGTCAACAATTACACCTTCAGGAGATTTTCCGGATTGTTTTGGAGCAGCTATGAATAGCGATGTGTGGTTTACATTTACTTGCACACAGGCCGGAACTCTTGAATTTGAAGCAATTCCCACTGGAGCTGGTGCAGGGTTAGTAGAATTGGATTGGGCTCTTTATGATATTACTGCCTTAGGTGGTTGTCCAACTTTAACCGGTTCTGGAGGAGATCCTTCTATCTCGTGTAATTATAACTATGCAGGAGGCGTAGGTGATCCAGCTGGCATGACTTTACCTGCTACTGGAGAATATAATGCACCTGTTAATCTCGTTGCTGGAAATACTTATGCAGTTGTCATGGATTATTATACCGGAGGAGGAACAGGTTTTATGGATTTCCAATTTTTACCGGGTATGACTGCAGCAATTGCTCCAACGGCAGATTTTAGTATTAATCCTGTTGGACCAACTTGTGCATCAAGTTTAAATGTAACCATTACAGATAATAGTATAGGTGTTCCCACCTATGATTTTGGAGATGGAAGTGCCACATATACAGGAAATAATCCACCCGTTCATAATTACTCTACACCAGGTACTTATGCCATTACAGCGACTATCGGAGGTGCTTGCCCTACAATTCATACCGAATTTGTTGAGTTATATGGCCCTTTAGCCTCAACCCCTACAGTGGTGATAGAATCTTGTCCTGGAGCTTGTGATGCATCAATATCACTTGCAACTACTGGTGGTAGTGGACAATACTCTTATGCTTGGAATCCTCCTGCAGGACAAACAACTCCAACAGTAGGAGGGTTATGTGCCGGGAATTATTCAGTTACTATTACTGATGCTGTTTGTGGTAATTTAGTTTTACCTGTAACAGTTAATGCTGCTCCAGCATGTTGTGCTATGGACAGCATGCCAATAGTAATGACAAATTGTTACAGTACGCCATTTTTAGGGTATGATGTATCGGGGAATATTTATTTTACAGGAGCACCAGCTACAGGTACATTAACCATTACTCCTTGCTCTGGTGCTCCTGTTGTATT
>CAYRAD010000223.1:0-5105 GCA_964422135.1 uncultured Vicingus sp. | reverse complement strand
ATTCGCGATTATTGTAGGTGGTTCATTGGCATTTACTTCATGTGGAAAAGATGAATGTACATGTGATTCAGGAACAATTACTGAGTCTGATGTTGAAGGAACAGGAGTTACCCTTCAAGAAGCATGTGATTTAGCTAAAATAGGTGATTCAAGCTGTTCCATGTAAGATTGTTTGTGCTTCATAGAATTTTATTTTCAGTAGCAAATTTTACGCTATCCTTTAAAGAATTTATTTTTCCTTTAGAATATTAAATTATTTTTTTTATATTGCATTCTGAAATATTAACTTAACAGAATTATTATGAAAAAATTATTATTATTCGCGATTATTGTAGGTGGCTCATTGGCATTTACTTCTTGTAGTAAAAAAGAATGTGTATGCGATGTTTTAGGAACTTATACAGAGGATGATGTTCAAAGTGGTTCATTAGATGATTATTGTACTGCCGCTAAATTATTTGATTCAACATGCTCAATGAAATAATGTTAATTATTTAAGTTTAAAAAAGCTACCTCTTGGGTAGCTTTTTTTATATATGATAATAATAAAGCATATAATAAGGATACTGGTAGGGCTTGTTTTCGTTTGGTCTGGTTTATCAAAATTATTTCCAATAGAACCATTCGAAAATATATTTATTGATATTGGAATTAGTAATTGGTTAATCGCTCCATTTCTTGCCCGGTTTATTATTGCTTTTGAGTTGTTCTTGGGTATATCTATAATATTTAATGCCTGGCTAAAGCATATTATTTACTATTTCACACAACTGTCTCTTGGTGTATTTACTGTTTATCTTGTTTATCTTCTTGTAACAAAAGGTAATCAGGTAGATTGTGGTTGTTTTGGTAGTTTTTTATCATTATCGCCAATAGCGTCAATAATTAAAAATATTATATTGATGGGAATGGTGTTTATTGTTGGCAGGAAAAATAAATCATGGGGAAATAAATGGTTGTCATTACTTTTTCTGACAATAGCCTTCACTTCTACATTTTTGTTAAATCGTGTAGGATTACACAATATACAAGGTATAGAAGTAAATAAAGAAGTAGATTTTTCCGAGTTACCCGGATTATATAGTACCAATGAAAAAGTAAATTTTTCAAAAGGGAAAAAAATAATAGCATTCTTAAGCTATAAATGTAAGCATTGCATAAATGCTGCTCATAAGTTGGTATTAATAGATAAAAAACAAAAAATTACTAATCTATATTTCGTAATTGGTTCTGAAAAAGAAAAAGGGCTAAAGGAATTTTTAGAAAAAACAAAACCAGACTTTCCGGTTATTTGGATGAATGATGATACTTTCTTCAAGTACAGTGGTGGTCGTTTACCTGCAATAATTTATATGGAAAAAGGAGTTATGAAGAAAAAATGGTTTGGAGAGCTCTTCGATGTCGATGATATTAGCCAATATTTTTCACATTAATTTTATTTAATAAATCCCAAATAACAACACCAACACTTACAGAAATATTTAATGAATGCTTTGTTCCATATTGAGGGATTTCAATAACTGAGTCGCTCAAATTAATCACTTCTTGTTCAACTCCATTTACTTCATTTCCAAAAATTAAGGCAATTTTTTCATTCTTATTGAAATAAAAATCATTTAAATGAATACTGTTTTTTGTTTGTTCAACGGCAGCAATCTTATAATTCATTTCTTTTAACTCTTTTAAAGCTTCAATTGTTGTATTAAAATATTTCCACTCAACGGATTCCGTAGCCCCCAGGGCTGTTTTCTGAATATCGCGATGTGGAGGTTGTGCTGTAATACCACATAAATAAATAGCTTCAATCAAAAATGCATCTGCTGTCCTAAAAACGGAACCAATATTATTTAAACTTCTAATGTTATCCAGAACGATAATTATGGGCGTTTTTACAGCTGATTTAAAAGCATCAATTGAAATACGATTCAGTTCATCATTTTTTAATTTTCTGTTCATAACTAATAATTAAATTTTACTGTAAAAATAAAGTAAATATTACTCATTAATTAAGTTTGTAGGTATTCCAATTAATATAATTTGTTATTGTTAAAGTGTCTAAAACAAAAGAAAAAGAAACTCCATTAATGAAACAATACAATAGCATTAAGGCGAAATATCCTGATGCCTTATTGTTATTTAGAGTGGGTGATTTCTACGAGACTTTTGGACAAGATGCTATTAAGGCTGCTAATATATTGGGCATTGTACTTACAGCACGTAATAATGGTAATTCAAAACTGGAATTGGCCGGTTTCCCACACCACTCATTAAATTCCTATTTGCCTAAATTGGTTAGAGCCGGGTATAGGGTAGCTATTTGTGACCAATTAGAAGCTCCTAGTAAAGAAAAGAAAATAGTTAAAAGAGGAGTGACCGAATTAGTAACTCCTGGCGTAACTTTAAATGATCATATTCTTGATAATAAGACCAATAATTTTTTAGCTTCCATTCAATTTAGTTCTAAAGAATGTGGAGTTGCTTTTTTGGATATGTCAACAGGTGAGTTTTTGGTTGGAGAGGGTTCAATTGAATATATTGATAAATTGTTGCACGGTTTTAAACCATCTGAAATTATTTTTCAACGAAACAAGAAAAAACAGTTTTCTGAAAATTTTGGCGATCAATTCTATACATTTTGTCTTGACGATTGGGCTTTTACAGAAGATTTTGGAAACGAGATACTCAATAAGCAATTTGAAACCACTAGTTTAAAAGGCTTTGGAATAGAAAATATGAAATCTGCGATTTGTGCTGCAGGAGCTGCTTTACATTATTTATCAGATACACAGCATGATAAAACAAAGCACATAACTAGTATTTCAAGAATAGAAGAAGATAAATATGTTTGGCTCGATCGGTTTACTATTCGTAATCTTGAACTAATTTATTCTCCCAATGAAAATGCTAAAACACTAATAGATGTGTTGGACTATACTATTTCTCCAATGGGTTCCAGAATGTTGAAGAGATGGGTGGCCTTGCCTTTAAAAGATATTAAACCTATAAATGATAGGTTAGAAGTAGTAAATGAATTTGTACATAACGAACAGCTTTCATCCGGTATAACTAATTGCGTTAAGGAGGTTGGCGATTTAGAAAGGTTAATATCAAAAGTTGCTACTGCCCGGATTAACCCCAGAGAAGTGGTTCAACTCAAAAGGGCATTATCGGTAATTGAACCTATAAAACAACTTTGTTTATCCTCAAAAAATGAAGCTTTAAAAAAGATAGCTGAAAGACTAAATCCTTGTCAATTAATTAAAGAAAAAATTGAACAATACATACAGGAAGACCCTCCAGTTGCCATTCAAAAAGGGAACGTGATTAATAATGGTGTTTCTGACGAATTAGATGATTTGCGAAAAATTTTGAATTCGGGGAAAGATGCTTTAGTAGATATTCAGAAAAGAGAAATTGAAAAAACAGGAATTCCAAGTTTGAAAATATCGTTTAACAATGTTTTTGGCTACTATATAGAAGTAAGAAATACTCATAAAGATAAAGTTCCGGAGAACTGGCATAGGAAACAGACCTTAACTCAGGCAGAGCGCTACATAACAGAAGAGTTGAAAGAATATGAATCAAAAATTCTTGGTGCTGACGAAAAAATACTTCAGTTAGAAACGCATATTTTTAACGATCTGGTTTTAGAATTGGCTGATTATATAGTTCCTATTCAATTAAATGCATCATTAATTGCTCAATTAGACTGTTTATTATCTTTCTCGACTATAGCGAATGAACAACATTATACCAAACCTGAGCTTAATAAATCAAAAATTATAGATATAAAGGCAGGTAGGCATCCGGTAATTGAACAGCAACTAATAGTGGGAGAGGAGTATATTACCAATGATATTTACTTGGATGATACGACTCAGCAAATCATTATGATTACCGGTCCGAATATGTCTGGAAAATCAGCATTACTAAGGCAAACGGCATTGATTACCTTGATGGCACAGATTGGCTCTTTTGTTCCGGCTTTACATGCTAAAATAGGTTTGGTAGATAAAATATTTACGAGGGTAGGGGCTTCAGATAATATTTCGCAGGGCGAATCTACTTTTATGGTGGAGATGAATGAAACAGCGAGCATTCTAAATAATTTATCAGATAGGAGTTTAATATTGTTAGATGAAATAGGCAGAGGAACAAGTACTTACGATGGTATATCCATCGCTTGGAGCATTGCAGAATATCTTCATGAGCATCCAAAAGCCAAAGCAAAAACATTATTTGCCACACATTATCATGAGTTAAATGATATGACCAATAGTTTTAAGCGGATAAAAAATTTCAATGTTTCGGTTAAAGAGGTTAACAATAAAATTATTTTTCTACGAAAATTAGTGCAAGGAGGTAGCAATCATAGTTTTGGAATTCATGTAGCAAAAATGGCAGGAATGCCTGCTAAAATGATAAACAGGGCTAATGAAGTATTAAAACAACTGGAGAATTCTCATGTAAACAGTAATCAAACAAAAAAAGTAAAAACGCCTATTGATGTTGAAGATATGCAATTGAGTTTTTTCCAATTAGACGATCCCGTTTTGGAGCAAATTAAAGAAGAGCTCATTAATATAGATATTAATACCTTAACTCCTGTGGAAGCCCTGATGAAATTAAATGAAATAAAGAAAACAGTTGGGGGCTAAACCTTCATCCTTGCATTTGGAGCAACATTTTGCAATGAAAAATCTTTTTGTAAAAATTTGAAATAACCAGATATGGCAATCATAGCAGCATTATCAGTACAATATTCGAATTTTGGGATATAGGTTTTACATCCTTCTTGTTCGAGAGTTAAAATTTGCTGACGTAATTCGGAGTTTGCAGAAACACCTCCTGCTATGGCTATCTGCTTAATGTTTGTTTGTTTGATGGCTTTTTTCAGGTTATTCATTAAAATGTCAACAATGGTTTTTTGAACTGAGGCACAAATGTCATTAAGATTTTCTTTAATAAAGTTCTCATTCTTTTTTAACTCATCTTTTAAAAAATAGAGAACACCTGTCTTTAAACCACTAAAGCTGTAGTTTAATCCGGGCACTTTAGGATGTACAAACTTAAATTGATTGGGATTTCCTTCTTTTGCTTTCGTA
>CAYRAD010000222.1:0-5107 GCA_964422135.1 uncultured Vicingus sp. | reverse complement strand
CAATAATAGTATTGTCTGTTGCAGGGGTTGCTATAGTAGTATTTTTTTCTAAATGAATAACACTTACGCCGCCAATAGTTACAAATTGCACATCATATATATAACCATTTACTAATGGATCAGTATCGGCAGTAAACACAACTTTTTGTCCAGCGGTTAAGGCAACTCCATCTATATAACCACCAGGCTTGCCTTCTAGTTGTGTAAAAGCATCTGTAAAAGTTGCATCAACTAAATCAACAGTTGTTAATAATTTTGTGCCATAATCATATAATTTGAGATCATTATCAAATTCTAATATAGGACGTTTTGCTCTTAATGCTGAATCATATTCAGCAATAGTTTCATTATATGTTGCTGTTTCTGTGATAACTTCTTCATGGAACCAACGGTTGTTATTACTCCATTGGTTCCCATCAATTGATCCACGTTTAATGGTTAGGTAATCTTTACTTAACGTATATACAGCAGACTCTGGTGTGTATAATTCGCTTAACGGAATTAATCTAATACTTGTGCCTACGTCCGCAACAATATAGTCAATGTTTGCTTGTGTTGACGGCGTAACTGTGCCAGTAAATCTTACTTTAAGTCCTGTTGTAAATTTTAATGTTTTGGTATTATCTAAGGATGTATATGTATAAGTTTTCTTCCCTACGATATCACTAATAATAATAGGATCAGTAATATCACACCTGTCTGGACCTGTTTGTAACCAATAGTATTTTGTGTAGTTAATAGTTTTATCATAGTCAATTGGTGGTGTCCATACTGTGTATTCGTTGCTAAACAATTTGTCATGATTATTGTTGTCACCGCCTACAGCGTTAATTGAATTAATTATATCGATGTATGTTGAAGCAAAATCATATTTTTTTTCAGATAGTTCTTTTTTAATTGTAATCGCTGGTTCAAGCTGATAATTTTTTCTATCATTATCTGTTTCATTAATGTAACTATCTGTGGTTTTAAAGTTATCAACATCTCTTCGTCCAACAAATCCATTAATAATATCTGATGTACCCGGTGATACTAACTGATCTAGTGTAGCATTCAAAAACTTTTTATTTACATCAGTTTGGAACTGTTGTGGTAATAAGTTTACAGTTTTACGTATAGCCATTGTGATTCCTAACTAGTGACAATTGTGCCACTTGCTCTAATTTTAGTAGCAGTAACAGCATCAATAATTTCAATATCTTCAACCTTAGCATCACTGATAAAAATCTCATCACTGTTGCTTTGTATTTCAAATAAACTACCAAAATTTTGATTAGTACCTTTTGGTACAATTAATACAGTAGCAATATATGGAGTTAATTGATTATGTATATACGCGGCGAGTTCAGTGAAATAAAATGTTTCACCAAAATCCCAGTTATTAACATTAAAATAATCATTAATTGCTTCAATTGTTTGTGTTTTAATTTCAGTATCTGTAACAATAGCCGCATTATTTTTTACAATTTTAAATGATGCTTGTAAGTTAGAAGTTGCCCTACTGCCAAAAACTGGTTTATACTTAACTGGATGAAATATAATTTCATCACTTAACATTTTATAATCTAACAAGTTATTAAATTGCATACTTAACTCAGTTGTAGTATCTGTTATTGGTGCTATAATTGTTCCTGTATTGTCCTGTACATATGATGTATAAGCATTACTATATGCTCTTGTTAATACGTACATGTCAATAATATTACTCAAGCCTGGATTAATTCTCCTATCAGATGGTGAATTATGTTTGTAATTAAATTTAAGTGTTTTGCGTCCAGTATATACTTTATAATCTGTGCTAACTAGGAACGTACTATCAGTTTTATTGAATACTCTAAATGCTTTATCTGTAGTTAAGTAAATTATTTCTTTATCGGTAAACAATGTTGTTGATGCCACGGCTAATGCTGTTGCTGTTGCATATGTTACATTAACTGTTTTAGTAGTTAATCTCCATTGTTCCCCACCACTTTCTTCTGTAAACTTTTCAAAGAATACTAATTTAGTAGTTGGACTTACTGTTGGTGCAACAATTTGTGTAAACTGATCTGGATTGTCTGGGATGCCGTCAGCATCGCTATCTAAAAATGTTACTAGTACTCTGCGTGTATTAGTTGTTCCTGAATATCCTGTATCTAATCCATAAATTTGCCAAATATGATCTCTGTCCATCGCTGTGGCAGAATCAGGCTGAGCGTTAATACCAAGTATATTAACTTGGTCTGTAATTGTTTTTGCTGTGCGCGAATTATAAATTTTAACGGAACTATCAAAATAGAACCGTGTTTCCAAATCACTCTCAATGCTATATTTTAATCCTCTATACGATGTTGTATAGATTGTGCCGTTACTTTTGAATCTAATTAACCAACTTGCATCTTTCTTTAAAGATGTAGTATCACCAGCATAAGCAAATGAAAAGTCAGATGTTGTGTCCAAGTCTGCCGCTAATATAATTACCCATGCTCTTGTTGAAGCATCAAAACGTAAACCAAATTCTTCATGTGCAAAAATTTTAGTTAGCATTGATGTCTCCATACTTGATGGTAAATCTGTTACGAATTGTGGAATAATCTCTGCAACTTCAGCGCCATCTCCAATTAATTCTGTTAACACAACGGGTCCTGCACCAGTTGCTAAATTGCCTGCACCACTATTATGTCCATCACCTATTACACTTTTAATCATGGCCCAAATGTTAGCAAATGTGCCTGGATCGCCTACAGTACCTGTATGTAAACTACCATCCGATTTAAAATATTTGCCACTTGGCGCATTAAATTTTACTAGGGCATTTGCGGCCAAATACTTTCTATTATCTGATGTTGGCGCAGATGCTCCTATAGGAACGGATGCTCCTAAATTGTTTTTAAAATAACCAGTGCTTGAATTGGTACTAGTTGTGCTTTGTTCCCACGTTGTTGTTGTAGGTAACAATATTCTATCATATTGGTCAAAGTAATAATGTTTACTTGATACATTGCGTAGTATTGGTTCTACTTTATCACGAATTGTTCGTAATATGTCCATTTCATTTGCAAATTCAAAATCAAATGTGTTAGAGAAATATTCTCTAAACAATATTCCATCTACACCAAATACGTTGGTTGAAGAATATTTTGCTGTTGGATCTACTACGTCCAAGTAGCGAGAAATACCGCTTGACGTTCTATTTGTTGCTTTTGCTTTGATAATATCACTGGTAGCAGTAATTGGAAAAATATTATAATCCTCACCATTTACCATACGGTTTTGCGTATAATAACTTTGTGGTGCTTTTGTTTTAATATCATCCAATGTTTCCCTGTTGGAAGAATTACTAACTTCAGTTTCTAAACTTAATGTTAATGATAGAGAATGAACAAGATTATTTCTATTAACATATTGTATAATAACAGTAATATTTTGTATATCATCTGTTTTGATTATATAATTTAAACCATTACTTTGCCTAAAAAATCCTCTAAAATTTCCACGTGGAATGTCAGAAAAAATTCCATCACCAAATACATAAGATATGGTGTCACCCTCACGAGAATTTACACTATATAAAGTTCTTGTATCTTTGTTTAAAGAGTTATATATAATATTATTGCCTGTACTCGCAGGTACTTTAGTCCATAGTGTTGCTAAATCGTTATTAGAATCTAACCCATATAACCAAACATCATCATTATTAATGTTTTCATTATTAACTAAAACTTGCCTATTTGGGATTGCATCATTAATTGTAAAATTAGCAGACTGTAATATGCCTTGTTTAAACAGTGTAAAAAATCCTGTGTTAGCACTACCATTTCCCTTGCCATCATTTCTATATAAAAGTCCAAATGGAGCAACTGTGCTAGGTGCATCTTCATAGATATAAGTTTTATCTTTTGTTGTTGCACTAACAACTTCAAATTCCATATCAATAGAATCTATAGCAGATGTGAATCCAAATGTTGGCAATGTTCCTGTTGGTATGTTAATTTGATATTGTTCTGTTTTAATATTGTTAATAGTACTAGATAAGTTTGGTGTTCCAACTTTCTGTGTAGTTACCATGGCGGCATTTAATATTAAATTAAATTGTTCCGCATAGTCAATGTTATTAATATCATTCCAAGTAACTGTTGTGTTTGCTAAATTAGTTCCATTTGAGTCATATACATCTTCTGATGTTACAATGCTTTGTAGTTTTAATAGTCCACTGGCATTTATGTTTCGTTTAGCATTGTAACTTACTAGTCTTGCTAATCGTAAAACACTTTCTCTACGTTCAGCAGTTGCTAAAAAGTTTTCCCTTGCATTTAAATCTACTCTATAACTAATATTTTGCCCTACGTATGCTATAAGATCTAGCAATGCTATAAATTCTGAACTTTCAATGTAATCATTAAAGTCTTCAGGATAGTATAATTGCAGATAGTCTATCATAGACTTACGTAATGTTTCGAAATCGTAACTTTCGAAGTCTGCATTAATAAAAGATTGATATAACACTTTCCAATCTTCTGCTTCATAAATTGTATTTTGTCTTGTTGTTAACGCCATTATGCTGTGCTCAATGTTGCTGTTGAATTTGTTTGACTGAAATCAAGTAGTATTCTATCTACTTGTTGGTTAGGTATATATGTTAAATTCATTTCAATCAACAATCCATTTTCATATTGTTCAACCAATATGCTTTCTGCTTCAATTCTTGGATCGTATGCTACAATTTCTTGTATGTTTGATTCTATATCCTCTACTATAGCATCTGTTAGAGGATCATATAAACTATCCCAGATAATACATCCAAATTCTGGACTCATGAGTTTTTCACCCTTGCGAATATTAAAATGATTCATTAAATCTTGCTTCGCAAGTTCAAATCCACTTAATGTGAATTTGTTAGAAAATTGTCTGTTGTGGGTTGAAAATCCCTTTATCATTGTAGCCATTACAAGTAATATTTAGTTAATTTAATAATATGCTAGTATATAAAATTAAGTAAATGTAGAAGCAGTTTTCTTTTCTGTAATATGTGGAGTAGTTCCAGCGGCTGGTTCTGTTGCTGTTTGATGAGCACGTTCATCTGGCTCATGCATTGGAACACGTTGCATTGCTGTTGTATACTCGTAAG
>CAYRAD010000221.1:2982-5112 GCA_964422135.1 uncultured Vicingus sp. | reverse complement strand
GCATCAATTGTAGATCCTAATTGTATTCCTTGATAATTTAAATTCTCATATTTTAGTATCTTATCTCCATTCAAATCAAATTCTGAGTAAACAGTTGATTGTCCCCAATTGGGATTAAAATCTGTGCCAGATATATTATTGCTATAAGCATCACTATACACTGAAATCACATTGGCCTCGGCTTGTGTTGGTGCGGTTACAGAAGTTGTTGGTTCTGTTGCTACAGGAGGAGTTCCAGTTATTTGTTCTATATCATCTATATAAAAAGTTCCTGAACTTGTTCCTGGTCCGTCTACAAATAGGGTTAATCTTGAATATTTATCTGAAGAGTTGAAATAAAAGGTTAAGGTTTCCCAACCGCTACCTCCATAGCTAGAAGTAACTTCAATATCAGGCCCTGTTCCATTCTCAAATTTCATGAGTACATCAACAGGGGCATTTGCCCAAAAATTCATGGTTATTGCTTTTTTTGTAGCAAAGTCAATTTGAGTTCCAACATCTAAACTTATACCTTCATAAGCTGCGCCACTATTGGTTATAGCCCCTACCTTTGAAGCCTTATTGTTTGTTCCAGAAACGTCTGGATTATCAACTATTTCAAAACTAGAACCATTAAATACACCAACATCATAGACCACATTTGTATCGTCAAAAGTTACTGGTAAATTAATAGGTTGTGGTATACTTATGGTTATATTATCTTCAAAAGTATTTGAAGCTCCTGCAAAATTTGTGGCTTTTAAAACTACTTTATAGGTGCCATTTGCATATGTTTTTACAGGGTTAATTTCTTGTGACGATGTACCGTCTCCAAAATCCCATACATATTTGTTTGAATTTTTGGAAATATTTATAAAGGTTACAGAACCTGTATCTTGATTAATAGTATATGTAAATTTTGCAACTACTTCAGGATAAATTAAGCTATCATTATTACATCCTATAGCAGATATCATTAATACAAAAATGGATATCTTTTTAGCTATTTTAATTAATTGTTTCATTTTTATATATTATTGGTTATAATTACTTTTATAGACTCTTACATAATCTACTAATAGGTTTTGAGGAAAGTTTGTTTCGCTATTAGGCGAACCAACATAATTACCTCCCACAGCCAAATTAATAATAATATAGAATGGCTTGTTAAAAACCCATTCTCCTGTTACATCAGAAGGTGTAATTTGATTGTATAATACATCATCTACGTAATAATTGATGTAATCGGGAGTCCATTCTATACCAAACACATGAAAACCTGTATCAAAACGATCATTTACCAAATCATAACTTTTAGTTATTGCTAATCCAGCTGAATAGCCAGGGCCGTGTACAGTACCATTTACTATGGTTGGTAATTGTCCCCTATTTTCCATAATGTCAATTTCGCCAGATTGAGGCCAACCAACTTCATCAATATTATTTCCTAAAAGCCAAAAAGCAGGCCACATTCCTTGTCCGTAAGGAAGTCGCATTCTCGCTTCAAAACGCCCATATTTTTGTTCAAATTTTCCTTTAGTTAAAATTCTAGCAGAAGTATAAGCCGCACCTTTATAAGACTCTTTTTTAGCCGAAATAATCAAAATGCCGTTTTGTGCGGTTATATTTTCTGGGCGGTCTGTATAATATTCTAATTCATTATTACCCCACCCATTGTTACCCGTTCCAATGTCATAACTCCAAATAGAGCTATCCAAAATACCGTCTGTATTAAACTCATCTTGCATGACTATTTGATCAAAATTTACAACCGTTTGCTTGTCATTAGAATTGCAGCTAGTTAACACTAACAATCCGGCTATCAAAAAATATTTAAGCCTTTTGCTCTTTAAGTTTAATTTATATTGGTTTGTTTTATCCATAGTTTTACGTTTTAAATTTTAAGTACGTAGGTTTTTTATTTATAGAAATATATATTATCCACCAAAATTGAAGTTATTGTTGGTTGATTATTTACGGTTGTATCAAATATAATTTGTGCCATATTGGCTTTATTACTTAACCCTGTAAAATCTGAAAGCGGAATATCTAAGGATATCCATTGATCATTAACAAAGGTTGTTGCAGGAAAAGTGACTAAACCAGAAGAATCATCACTACCCCCAAAAGTAGCATCGGCGCCAAAATCAG
>CAYRAD010000221.1:0-2882 GCA_964422135.1 uncultured Vicingus sp. | reverse complement strand
CTAAAAAGGGACATAACATTGCTAGGATCTTGTGTTGGCGTTGGTGCAAAAGTAAAACTACCCAGTACCTCTACGCTTAAAGACCCTTTGGCTTTTACCCCATTTAAAAGTGCCGTAATTTTAGCAGTGCCTGTGCCAACCATAGTAACAACACCTTTTTCGTCTACTTGTGCTACATCATTATTTGAGGAGCTAAATGTAAAATAAGAAGGGGCTACATCTTCGGTTTGATTTATACCCGAAGCTAGATTAAAAGTTTGTGTTAGTCCGCTTATTACATTTTGAACATCAAGAAAGGTTTGTTGAACTTTTTCTTCTCCATCAAATATTTTTGGTTGAGGTTGTGCAATAGTACCCAGTTTTTCAAATTTTAGCTCATCAACCCAAAAGGTATATCCATTATCATTTTCTGGTCCTTCTGCATACCAAAACATACCTCTTTCATTAAGAAGCTTTGAAGCATCAGGTAGTGGAATTATAAATTTAGTCCAATTTGTTGTTAGCCTTAAGTCTTTTTTAGTAACAAGATATTTGTTTTCGCCAAAATCTTGTCCAAAACCAATTTCATTAATAGTTGCCGCTTGAGAAGCTTTTGCCCAAAAAGTAAGGGCATCATAACCTGATAAATCTCGCCCTGTAGCATCTCTAAAAATAGCTCCCGCATAAGCACCAGCAGGATCTCCAAAGTTAGGGACATCAAATCTCATAGAAGCAGACCCACTATAATTTTCTTTACTATCTACAGTAAATGCTGTAAATTTTGAATCAGCAAAAGGCAAATATTCTAATCCTCCGCTAAAACCGTCAATAAATACTTCTCCGTTATTTGGAAAGGTTGCCAACTCTAACGCACTTGATGGATTTCTATCACAGCCAATACTAACAGTAAAAATAAATCCTAAAAGAAGCGTAATTTTTAAATATATAAATTTTATATTTTTCATTTTTCTGATTTTTTATTTCCCTATATTTATATGTATATATGTTCTAATTTCCCATTCGTTACCTTTACCAAATCCAACAGGACTTATAATAGGTGAGGTAGCAAATTCTAAAGCATTATTTGGAAGATACCTTGGAGAATATTTATCAAGAGTTCGCCAAGTAGCTCTTATGCCAATTTGAGTGTTTGGCAAAATAAACCAATTTGGTTTTCCAACAGATGTTGAAAGATCTAACATCAACTGAAGAGGATAAGTTAAATTGAAATCGCGATGATAATCAAAAGGACCCCAATCGTTAATTTTAAAAGAATTTACCAGCTTTATTTTATTATATATCAACCTAATATCACCCCCAGCTCGTTTTATTAATCGGTCATCACTACCTTTTGATTGTGCATTACCGAAATAAAGATTGGCAATTAACCCTAAATTTCTATTAGCCTTAGATACAATACGTGAATTTACTTCCCATAAATCTTGTGCTGGAGCAGAATTAGGGAACGCAAATGATGTACGATTGGCTAAAAACCCAATAGCTGCATCTTGTGCCGTTGGATGATGACGATACACAAACCCAAGATTAAAAGCGAATTTGGCATCTTCAGAAACATCGTTATCCCACTCGTACATCCATGTACTTGGTGTTGGATCATAAGAAATTAATAATTCTCCCGCTGTTGTTTCTCTATTAGCTCTCACAGCAAATGGGTCATCTTGAATATTTCTTAATCTTCCGGGCGCTTGCACATCATTTGGCATAGCTGCTACAATAGGTTTTTGCCATAAAAAGTTTGGTGCAATTTGAAAGTCGCCCATTTGAACCGTAAACCCTGTAAGTATATTTGTTTGATTTCCACTACCCGTGTCTTTAAGCTTCCATCCTGTAAAAGTTCTGGTTTGATCGGCACCTCCATTAGCTACTAAGCCCATATAAGCCGCTTGACCATACCAGTTGAAAGCTCCCTTTGAGAATGTTATTTTGGCTTTACCACCCCAATTATCTTTACTGTTAATTTTATCGGTATAAATAATATATTTCGATTCAGAATTAGCAACACTAGGATTATAATTTGGATTATTTTTGGCGATTTGAAATCTTCTTCCGTTTAAAGGCTCTCCAGCCCAAATTCCGCCCACTTCAAATCCAAAATTTCCAACTTTTCTTTTGGCGTATATAGTGGCTCTACGTGTTTTTGGTAAAGGAACAGCAATTGACGAAACCGCATCGCCGGCTTTATCAATATCCTCATGATAAATACCTGCAAGGTCAAATTTACCTAGTTTTGTAGTATATTTAAGTAAGATAGCAGGATTGGCTCCCCACCACAATTGCGGACCAAAAGCAGCTTTTAATCCATTTAAAACGCCTTTTCCATCCATTTCAATACCTAAAATCTCACCGTTATAAATATCTAAATTAGGACCATAATTTGCTTCTGGATATAACCCGAAGAAATCTCCTTCATAACCCCAATGAAAATGACCTGTTCTATAAAATCCTCTTAAATCAAAATCTTTGGCATTCCACTCAAATTCTGCGTTATAAACTTTTACACGATTAGGATCTGTAATATTCACATTTCCATTATCGGTATTTACAGAAAAGGGACGCCCTGTATTTTCATAAAAGATTTCATCGATTGGGTTTTCGGCAACATGCCCAAGAACGTTAAAATTAACGTTGGCTTTCATATTTGCTGCAGGTTTCCCTTCAACGCCTATAAAATAAGATTGCATGTGATCGAATCCTAGCTGATTGGGATAATCCGATTTATTTGGATCTGCAATGTCGGGAGTTGTTATTAAACTTCCACCTGTATTAAACGTTGTGAATTCGGCTCTTAAATTACTAAGACTTAATTTATTGGATTGTTCTCCTATTAAGGACGCTTTATCGCCACGTGCTTTAAGCATCGCATCCATAATACTAATATTAGA
>CAYRAD010000220.1:0-5116 GCA_964422135.1 uncultured Vicingus sp. | reverse complement strand
GAAGAACGATTGGCCAAAGAGAAAGCCGAAGCAGAAGCCAAAGCAAAAGCCGAAGCTGAGGCTAAAGCAAAATTGGAAGAACAAAAACAAAAAGAAGAAGAGGAAAGGCTAGCTAAAGAGAAAGCAGAGGCAGAAGCCAAAGCGAAAGCAGCGGCAGAAGAGAAAGCAAAAGCTGAACAGGAAGCGGCAGCAAAAAGACAAGCAGAAGAAAAGTTAGCCAAAGAGAAAGCCGAAGCAGAAGCCAAAGCGAAAGCAGCGGCAGAAGCTAAAGCGAAAGCAGAGCAAGAAGCAGCTGCCAAAAAACAAGCAGAAGAAAAACTAGCCAAAGAAAAGGCAGAAGCAGAAGCCAAAGCGAAAGCTGAGGAGGAAGCTAAAGCAAAAGCAGACGCAGACGCAGCAGCTAAGCTACAAGAAGAACACAGATTAGCGAAGGAGAAAGCAGAAGCAGAAGCCAAAGCGAAAGCAGAGGCGGAAGCGAAACAAAAAGCCGAACAGGAAGCAGCAGCAAAAAGACAAGCAGAAGAAAAACTAGCCAAAGAGAAAGCCGAAGCAGAAGCTAAAGCAAAAGCAGAGTCAGAGGCTAAAGCAAAAGCAGAGCAAGAAGCAGCCGCAAAAAAACAAGAAGAAGAAAGATTAGCTAAAGAGAAAGCTGAAGCAGAAGCCAAAGCGAAAGCAGAAGCTGAAGCTAAAGCGAAAGCGGAAGCAGAAGCAGCTGCCAAAAAGCAGGAAGAAGAACGAATTGCTAAAGAGAAAGCGGAAGCGGAAGCGAAATTACAGGCAGAAAATGAAGCAAAATCAAAAGCCCAACAGGAAGCAGCAGCAAAAAAACAGGAAGAGGAACGTTTGGCGAAAGAAAAGGCTATTGCCGATGCCAAGAAAAATGAAGAAGAACGTTTAGCTAACCAGAAAAAGGTAGAGGAGCTTAATAAAAAAATGATGGAAGAGGAAGCACGTTTATTAGAAGAGGAAAATAAGAGGAAAGCTGAAGCTGAGGCTAAGGCAGCGGCTGCAGCAAAAGCAAAAGCTGAAGCAGAACAACAGAAAAATCAAAGATCTTCAGGTATTAAGATAAAATCTACTAAAACAACTAATACCGGTAAAAAAGGTAAACTTTCTAAAGGTGCAAAACAGTTAGGTGGAGGAAAAAAAATTAAGTTTTAACAGAAGAAGCCCTCATTAAAGTCTCCTTCCAGTACTTATTTTAGCGTGAATTTTGGATAAGAAAATCATTGTCTGTTCGAGTAATTTTCGGCAGAAAATTGTATCGAGAACTCATGATTTTCCTTCAAAAAGTTATTTTACTATAAACTTTTTTACTTTGTTTTTAGTTTTGACAAAGTAGATTCCTTTACTCCAATCGGAAATGTTAATCTGAATACTTGAATTATTTAACTCAGTTTGATAAACCAAATTTCCTAAAATAGAATAGATAGAAAGAGCTTGTTTTTCTTCCACATTGAATTTAATAGTTACCATTTCACCAGCCGGATTCGGATAAATGTTAAATCCATTTTCTTTTGCTATAATCTCCTGAATACTTATTGGCCAGTTCGAATTCATAGCAGAATAAGTAGGGTTCATCAAGATAAACGAACCTGTTCCGTTTGGATACCTTCCCCAGGTTACATCAGTTGTTTGTACTCCAAATACGGTTTCATCCAAAAGGTTTCCTGACTGATCAGAAAAATAAAGTGCTTCACCTGATGCAGATAGTTTAAAATTGGCGTGTAAACCAGGTTGTAAAGTATCTTTATCAGCCCAAATAATTAAGTAATCGTTTCCATTGATTATAGTTCCGGTTGGAAACGTCCATTGCGTAAGATTGTTAGATGCATCGGATAAATGATAGCCTTCTAAATTAATGGGGGAAGAAGTATTGTTGTACAATTCAATCCAATCATCAAACTCTCCATTTTGGTCAGCCTGGATTGTACTATTCGAAGCAGCTAATTCATTAATAACAAGGTCACTGCCAACTGACAAGGTATAGAATTCATATTCTGCTCTTTCCGGAGAAAAAACGCCAATGTTATTATTTTCTGCATAAATATAATATTGAACATCTGTAGCACCAATAATAATTTGAGCGCCATAAGTTCCATCTCCAGAAGCACCATCGTTATGAGCACCATCATCAAAAAGTTGAACTTTTTTGAAAATATCACCAATGCTGTTCCTGTAACCTAAGTATGCATAATTGGTATTTATTATATTGCATGTAAAATTAACTGTATCATAAGCATTTAGTAATGTTGGGGTATTATTGATGTTTGAAATAGTAGGTTGGGTGTATTGAAAATCTGTTAATGAATTGATATAGGTTACTCTGGCATCCATTAATTGCTGAATACCAATAGAATTGCTTACTGTAGAAGTAATATTATTTAGAAAATCATTATATGTGAAGAATTTATTGGGATCGGCTTGTACATAGCTATCTGCAATGGTTTGTATTTGGTTAGCTCTGGTAACATACCACCCATTAGCAAAATTTTCATTCATAATGGTTTTCATGTGGGCAGTGAACATTTTTCGGTATCGGGGGTTGTCCATTACATTTTTCATAATGGGCATATCTACATTGGTAGATTGAAAATAGGGATCGAATTGTTGTAAATCCGTGGTGTTCAATGGTGGACCGGGAGGACCACCTGCAAATACCATAGCAAAAACACCAAAACATTCATTTAAATCCCAGATAATATTATTGAACCTGTCAGTACCGTCTTTGTATATGTAATAATTATGACCCATGTTATGAGCAGCATCAAGGTTAACAGTTAAATTCTGATAAGCCATTGTCCAAAGATGCCTGTCAACATAAAGCACATTTTCCATATTGCTCGTATAATTATTAAAGGTGTCCAAAAACATCATGGCGTCATTCCAGCCGTATGATGATTCTATTTCAAACTGGTATGCATAACAAGAGGAATCGGCTCCTGGATAATAATCCCATGTTCTTTTTTGTGGACCTTGACTGGGGCATCCAACGGGAAGGCTTCCAAATTCACCTTTAAACATGGGTAAATTTTTGGAGTAATAGTGTTTTTTAGTAAAGTTATCTCCAACAGCTTCAATACTCGTATATAAACCTATTAAGTTACCCTGCATGTAAACATTTGCTAAATTTGCTTCGGATGCTGTGGTATATTTTCTCATGATTTCATAAGCTAATACTTCTCTTACAAAACTGGGGTCTTTAAAAACATTAGAAAATTTTAATAAAGTATATCCATTATAATCCTGATTTCCTTTTACATAATCGAGTTTAATGGTAAATGGATTTTTTGTCTGATTGGCATTGTATGAACTGTTGCCTTTGTATTTTACTCCAACACTATCGAATACAACACCATTAATGGTAGCTGTTGCTAGAATCCTGTTGTTAGTCCCGTAGTTGGCATCCATTAAGGCGTCCCAGTTGGCATCAAAATAAACCAATTCTACACTTGTAACATTGGTTTCATCATATAAATTCTGGGCATTAAGAAGATTGATGTTGAACCAAAAAGCAAATAATGAGAGCGCTATTATTTTTTTCATAAAAAGTTCAGTTTAAATTTTAAGATAAAATTTAGCTGTTAGACAATCTGATATTAATAAGGTTTAATTGAAGGGTAAATATAATTAAATAGTTTAATTTTGTTTTTAAGAAAATGAACAGTAAAGATGAAATAGCCAAAGAAGAGTTGAGAATAGCATCTGTTCATGAAAAAATTGATGAACTCTTAAACCAATCTTCTCAAAAAAAAGACGATGATGTTAAACTTTCTATAGAACTGGCAACCGAAGCCAGGTTGCTTTCTGAAGAGCACTTTTATACGAAAGGTCTAGCCAATAGCCTAATATTGCTTGGTAAGAACTATCAGAATATTTCTAACTATGGAGAAGCAATGAAATGTGCTTTACAAGCCATTGAGTTGTTTAAAGGCTTAAAAGATCTAAAAGGTGAATCAGTTTGTCTGGATATTTTGGGCGGTGTATATAATTTTTTAGGGGATTACAACAAACGACTGGATTGTAATTTAAAATGTTTAAAACTGAGAGAACAGGTCAGTGATGTTGAAGGGCAAATGAGTACTACTAATAACATTGGCGACACTTATATGGTAATGGGAGATTACAATAAAGCCATCGATTACTTTAAGAAGTGTTTAACTTTTCCAGATTTATCAGCTAATATTCAAGCAATTGTTTATTATAACATAGGTGAAGTTTATTTTTATTTAAATAATTATGAATTAGCCGAGAAAAATATTGCTAAAGGATTATCTTTTGGAATATCTTGTAATTATTGGCAAATTATTATTGCATCATACGAAATGCAAGCCAGAATATTGATAATAAACAAACAAAATGAAGAAGCTTTAATCTTACTTTCAAAAGCACTTAAAATAACTTTAAAAAATTCGAGTAAGGAAGATGAATTTACTTTGTACCGTTATTTTGCTGAAGCGTATAATAATTTGGAACTTTATCAAAAAGCTTATTCTTTTCTAAATAAATATAACCTGTTAAAGGAGGAATTACTCAACGATAATGATGCTCAGCAATTAAAGAAAATTGAATTTGAATTTCAATTTAAGAGCATTAAAAATGAAGCTACAGTTACCAAAGAAAAAAATAAGTTGCTCACGCGTGCTTTTAATAAAATTGAGTTGCAGCGTAATGAGATTGAGGATAAAAATCGTTCTATAACAGATAGCATTCGTTATGCCAGAAGAATTCAGGATGCGATTTTACCATCAAAAGAAAAAATTAAGAATATATTAAAAGATTCATTTGTTTTTTATCAGCCTAAAGACATTGTAAGTGGTGATTTTTACTGGGTAGAGAGAGTAGAGAATAATATTATATTTTCTATTGTAGATTGTACCGGTCATGGTGTTCCTGGAGCTTTTGTAAGCTTAATTGCCAACAATGCGTTGAATAAAGTGGTGCTTGAAAAACGAATTACTCAACCAGCTGCTATTATCAATGAAATGAATAAAATGGTAACTGAATTGTTTGGGAATTCTGAGGAAAAGATTAAGGATGGTATGGATATGGGAATTTGTGTCTGGAATGAAAAAGATGAAACTTTGCAATTTGCTGGAGCTTTTAATTCCTTGTA
>CAYRAD010000219.1:0-5127 GCA_964422135.1 uncultured Vicingus sp. | reverse complement strand
GTTTAATGATAAAATGATTCCGATAAGTACTAATGTTAATTTTTTCATGTCTTTTATTTTTTGGGTTCTCTTAATAAACGTAGTTGTTTTAAGCTTGAGGTTCTAAATTCTGTGATGTTAAATCTTGCATCAGCATTGTGAGTTAAAAACTTGTGGTAGCGTTGGTTTCTTCATTTTATATTGTTATTTATAATCATTCAAAAGTTATAATTTCAATCTCCCTTGTTTGGTTTGTTTTTTTCTAAAACTAATTTCCTCCATGTTTTTTAGTTCGGAAGTAATGGGTTTATTGTTAAGTAAAATAAACTCTTTTAATACAAAAGTTTTCAATCCTTCTTTTTCTAGTAACAAATCTTTCAATTCAAAATCTTTATCATCACCGTTTACTATAATTAGGTTAAACAAATCTTCCACTAAACTGCATTCCATACTTTCTTTAAGTATGGGGTTGTACTTGTTAATTAGGTGTTTAAGTTTTTGTTTTTCGTTGGTGTTCATTGGTTTAAATGTCTTAATTATTTGCAACTATATTATTTTTCAACACCTCCAACTCAGGTAAAAACTGTTGTAGTTCTGCCTTTGGTTGTTTTGCATAATTGTTATACTGGTACTGGTAAGCCTCGGTTTTGTTTAATTCAGTTTCTACTTTGTTTACAATTTCTTTATAATGGTTGTCAATGTAATTGTATGCATTACACAAGCTTTGGTTGTTTATGGTAGCTTGGTAAATTTTAGGATGGTTATCTTTTAAGTAAGCCAAATATCCTCCCATAAACAGGTTAAACTCGTAATAAGCAAAATATGTTCTGCAAGCATCTGATGCCATAAACTCTTTATGATATTCATAATCACTACCAAGTTCTTCATACTTTTTATACATCAAATAAGCTATTCGTGTATCGTGGTAGTAGGCAGTAAACTCATCCATTAATCCATAAATTCCAGATAGGTTTGATGCGGTATTGTTTGAGGTATCTCTTACATAGGTGTTAAATCTAAAAATACTATCAACTGTGCATTTGCTTTCAAAAAACTTTAAAGCAGCATTGGTATTGATAATTTCTGTACGTGTTAATTCAATTAAGCTATCGGGAGTCAATAATATACTATCAGAGCCATTCGCCTGATGTGTAGATTCATGAATAATGGTGCTAAACATATCCATTATAGCATAACTCGAAACATCATGATCCCAATCTACTCGTTTATCATCAATATAGAGAATGTAGTCTTCGGGTCCTAAATAGTATTTTTCTACTAAAGGCAAGTATTCTGGCACACGTAATTCTAAAATTTCTTTAAATCGTTCTTCAAACTCTAATCCTCTAAACTGATTAAAAGATTCAGATTTTCGTTCAACCTTAATTCTATCATTAGATGCAAATTCATCTAAATTTTCAAATTTATAATCTAATCCTAATTCGTCTTCTGGGGTGCTATTTAATCCATTTTTACCAACTAACATTTTAACTTTAGAGGTGTATAATTTTCCATTTTTTAAATATATATTTTTATAGAGATAAGGGTTAATGCCTCTGTTTTTGGTTTCACTTTTCAATTTAATGGTTTTTCCTTTTTTGTAGAAATAACCTTTGTCAATTTGTATTCTTTTGCTACTTTGTTTGGAAAAAATATAGTTACCTTTCTTAAGGTTTAACTCTAAAAGAAAGTAGTTGGTGTAATCTTCTGTGATAAAAAACAAACTGTTTTCTTGACAAAAGTTTATGAATGGAAAAAATATAGTTAAGGAAAGAAAAATAAGCCTTTTCATATTAGATAGGTTAAGTTAATAAATAGAAAGTGAATAATATTTTAACGATATATAATCTTGTTTATTGTTATCAATAAAGTATAATATAATGTATTTAGCTATTTATTTAAAATTTTACAACTTTGGAGAAGCTTTCTAAACTTTACGGAGCAACATCTTGTTAAATAATTAAAAAGTATTATTTTTGCACTCCTTTTGCGGGCGTGGTGGAATTGGTAGACACGCTAGACTTAGGATCTAGTGCCGCGAGGTGTGAGAGTTCGAGTCTCTCCGCCCGTACAACGTAAGGAAGGAAGACGAGAAGTTTATCCCGAATGAGAGCTTGCGCTGAGCAATGTCGAATTGAGGGAAGTCTCTCCGCCCATACAATATTAAAAGGTATAAGGATAAAGGGTTGCCCTAGCCTTGTACCTTTTGTTTTAAAAAATAACTTATAAATGAACATAAGCAAAGAAAAAATTGACAGTTTAAATGCAGTAATTAAAGTGCAATTAAACCAAGCAGATTATCAAGAAAAGGTAGATAAAATCTTAAAAGATCACCGAAAAAAAGCCAACATTCCTGGATTTAGAAAAGGCCATGTTCCTATGGGTTTGATTAAAAAACAAATCGGAGTGAGTGTGATGGTTGATGAAATCAATAAAATCTTATCAGAATCTTTACAAAAATACATTGCTGACGAAAAATTAGACTTATTAGGGAATCCCTTACCAAAATTGGATGAGCAAGAAAAAGTAGATTGGGAAAATCAAACCGATTTTGAATTTAATTACGAAGTGGGTTTAGCTCCAGAATTTGAAGTCGATTTAGGTGCTAAATATAAGTTAGAATATTACAAGATTAAAGTTTCCGCTAAGGATGTACAAAGATACATTGATGATGTTGCAAAACGTTATGGAAAAATGACAAATCCAGCAGTTGCGACAGAAGACGATATGCTTTTTGGAAAATTCGAGGAGTTAGATGGTACAGGTAATATTAAAGAAGGAGGAATTAATCATTCTTCTGTAATTATTATTAAAGCAGTTACAGACAAAAAATTACAAAAGAACTTAGTTGGTGCAAAAGCATCAGATACTTTTGATTTAGATCCTAAAACTATATCAGAACATGAATCAGATCAGGCTGCTGCAATTGGTGTTGATGTAACGGCCTTAAAGAATATTATTTCTAAATTTAGATTTACAGTAGAAAAAATAAATAAAATAATTCCAGCCGAATTGAATCAAGAATTATTTGATAAAGTTTATGGACCTAACACAGTAAAAGATGAAGCTGAATTTAGAGCAAAGGTTTCCGAAGAATTGAGTAAAGGACTAAGTGTTGACGCAGACAAGAAATTTAAAGCAGACATCCAGGATAAAATTTTAGAAAAACTAAAAATTGATTTACCCAACGAATTCTTAAAAAGATGGATAGTTGCTTCCAATGAAAAGCCAATTACACAAGAACAGGTTGAAGCCGAATACAATGAATACGCCAAGGGCTTAAAATGGCAACTGGTAGAAAATAAAATTATAAAAGCTCATAACATAAAAGTACAACCCGAAGAAGTGGTGGAATACACCAAAGGATTATTAACACAACAAATGGCCGGTATGGGAATGCCACAAAACGATGATACGGAATTAACCGAAACCGCCAACAGGGTTTTACAAAATGAAGAGGAAGCCCGAAACATTTACATGATGATGTATGATAACAAGCTCATGGAGCTTTATAAAAAATCTCTCAAACTAAAAGAAAAAGAGATCTCTTATGAAGATTTTGTGAAATTAGCTTATAGCAAGAAGTAAAATGAAAGCCCTGAAGAGAAAATTCAGGGCTTTTTTTATGGGGATAAATTGTTCTTAAAAAAACAAAAAAATCTATTAAATCAACGACAATATATACTAAATTAGCCTCTTAATTTTAACTGATAATTCAAAACAAAAAATACTATGTTTGATAAAGACGAATTTAGAAAATATGCCACGAAACATGCCGGCATAAATAGCCAAGTATATGATCAATATACATCGATATACGGAAACTATATTTCACCAACAATTATTGAAGAACGTCAAATGAATGTTGCTTCAATGGATGTATTTTCAAGATTAATGATGGATCGAATTATTTTTCTTGGGATAGGAATTAATGACTATGTGGCCAATATTATTCAAGCACAATTGTTGTTTTTAGAATCAGTAGATGCTAAAAAAGATATTCAAATTTATTTAAACTCACCTGGAGGTGGTGTTTATGCTGGATTAGGAATTTATGATACCATGCAATACATTGCACCAGATGTAGCAACAATTTGTACAGGAATGGCTGCTTCTATGGGAGCAGTATTACTATGTGCTGGAGCTTCAGGAAAAAGAACTGCCTTAAAACATTCACGAGTAATGATTCATCAGCCAATGGGAGGTGCCCAAGGTCAGGCAACAGATATGGAAATTACTGTAAAAGAGATTTTAAAGTTGAAAAAAGAATTATACGAAATCATTTCAAATCATTCAGGAAAATCGATGAAAGAAGTGGAAAAAGATAGCGATAGAGATTATTGGATGAAAGCTGATGAGGCCAAAAAATATGGAATGATTGACGAAGTTTTAATAAAAGAATAAACAAAAGAAAGTCCGGCTGAAAAGTCGGACTTTTTTTAATTATAAATTAAAAACTTAAAAAATGACTTACATTGCACAAATTCATGCAAGACAAATTTTGGATTCTAGAGGTAATCCAACAGTAGAAGTAGATGTTATTACTCAAAATGGAGTATTGGGACGAGCGGCAGTTCCGTCAGGAGCATCAACCGGAAAACACGAAGCGGTTGAACTGCGTGATGGAGATAAAGGAACATTTTTAGGAAAAGGAGTCCTGAAAGCAGTTCAAAATGTAAATGGTGCCATAGCAGAAGAGCTGCAAGGTGCTTATGTGATGGAACAAACGGCTATTGATAATGCACTGATTAGCTTAGATGGTTCTGAAAATAAAGGGAATTTAGGAGCTAATGCAATTTTAGGAGTGTCTATGGCAGTTGCACGTGCAGCAGCTGAAGAAACAGGAATACCTTTGTATAATTATATTGGAGGTGTTAATGCTAATGTTCTTCCGGTTCCTATGATGAACATTTTGAATGGGGGTTCTCATGCAGATAACAAAATCGACATCCAAGAATTTATGGTAATGCCTGTTGGAGCTTCAACATTTGCTGAGGCTTTAAGAATGGGAGCTGAGATATTTCATAACTTAAAAGCAGTATTAAAAGCCAAAGGCCACTCAACCAATGTCGGTGATGAAGGAGGTTTTGCACCAAATTTAGGATCGAATGAAGAAGCCATAGAAACCATATTAAAAGCCATCGAAAA
>CAYRAD010000218.1:0-5129 GCA_964422135.1 uncultured Vicingus sp. | reverse complement strand
TTACAGGTGAAATTTATTTGGAGGAAGGAAGAGAAATGGTAATGCCTGGAGATAACGTTTCTATTACAGTAAAACTAATTGTTCCTGTTGCCTTGAACAAAGGTTTAAGATTTGCAATTAGAGAAGGTGGTAGAACAGTTGGTGCAGGTCAGATTACAGAGATATTAAAATAATATAACACTCATAAATTGTAAGTTGAAAAAGGTGGTCGTTATTTAACAGATTTACCCTTTTTCAACTTACAATTTACGGGTATAGCTCAGTTGGTAGAGCACTGGTCTCCAAAACCAGGTGTCGGGAGTTCGAGTCTCTCTACCCGTGCAGAGAAATTAAAGTTATGGCAAAAATTGGAACATACATTCAGGAGTCAGTTGACGAATTACTTAATAAGGTTTCCTGGCCTACATGGTCGGAGTTACAAAATAGTGCTGTAATTGTTATGGTGGCATCTGTTATTTTTGCAATAATTATTTTTATAATGGATCAATCCTTTATGAAATTAATGAAATTTATTTACGACTTATTTTAAAGAGAAGATGGCTGAGAATAGTAAAAAATGGTATGTTGTACGAGCAATAAGTGGTAAGGAGAATAAAGTTAAGAAGTACATTGAAGATGAAATATTAAGAAATGGACTTCAGAACTATGTTTCTCAAATCTTAATACCAACAGAGAAAGTATATCAGATTAGAAATGGAAAAAAATTAAGTAAAGAAAGAAATTTTTTCCCTGGTTACATTCTAGTTGAAGCAGATTTATCAGGTGAAGTACCTCACGTTATTAGAGGAGTGAATGGTGTAATAGGTTTTCTAGGTGCAGAAAAAAGAGGGGATCCACTTCCTTTAAGAATGGCAGAAGTAAACAGGATACTAGGAAAGGTAGATGAGTTGGCTGAAAGTGAAGAAGAAATGAATATACCTTATGTTGTTGGTGAAAGTATTAAAGTAATTGACGGACCTTTTAATGGTTTTACAGGAACCATTGAAAAGATTAATGAAGAAAAAAGAAAACTTGAAGTAATGGTGAAAATTTTCGGAAGAAAACAACCATTAGAATTAAGTTTCTTACAAGTAGAAAAAGAAAGTTAAAATGTAATTACCAGTATGATTTCAACATTATAATGCTTCCGGTTGAAAAAGTACGATTTAAATAATAATTAAGATGGCTAAAGAAGTAAGCGGATTAATTAAATTACAAATTAGAGGGGGTGCTGCAAATCCATCACCACCAGTAGGACCTGCTTTAGGTGCTAAGGGTGTTAATATCATGGAATTTTGCAAACAATTTAATGGTAGAACTCAGGATAAAGCTGGTAAAGTATTACCCGTTGTTATCACGGTATACGCTGATAAATCCTTCGATTTTGTAATTAAAACTCCACCTGCTGCTGTTCAACTGTTAGAAGCTGCTAAAATTAAATCTGGTTCAGCTGAATCAAATAGAATTAAGGTTGCTTCCGTTACATGGAATCAAGTAAAAGCAATTGCTGAGGACAAAATGCCCGATTTAAATTGTTTTCAAATTGAATCTGCCATGAAAATGGTTGCCGGTACAGCAAGGAGTATGGGAATAAACGTTAAAGGTAAATTCCCTGCAGAAGTTTAATAAATAAATTGATTAACAATGGCTAGGTTAACTAAAAATATGAAAGAAGCTTTATCAAAATTTGATTTTGAAAAGCAATACAATTTGGATGAAGCAGCTAAAATTGTTAAGGATGTTACATTTACAAAATTTGACTCATCAGTTGATATTAGTGTTCGTTTAGGAGTGAATCCAAGACAAGCAAATCAAATGGTTAGAGGAACTGTTGCCTTGCCAAATGGTGTAGGTAAAGAGGTTAAAGTTTTGGTATTATGCACGCCTGACAAAGAAGCTGAAGCTAAAGAAGCCGGTGCAGATCATGTTGGTTTAGACGACTATATCGGAAAAATTAAAGAAGGTTGGACTGATATTGATGTAATTATTACCATGCCAAGTGTTATGGGTAAAGTAGGTGCTTTAGGAAGGGTTTTAGGACCCAGAGGATTAATGCCTAACCCAAAATCAGGTACGGTGACTATGGATATCGGCAAAGCTGTTACCGAAATTAAAGCAGGTAAAATTGATTTTAAAGTAGATAAATTTGGAATTATTCATTCTACCATTGGTAGAGCATCATTTGACGCTGATAAAATTGCTGAGAATGCTAATGAATTAATCCAAACGATAATCAAATTAAAACCTGCTGCGGCTAAAGGTACTTATTTGAAAAGCGTTAGCTTATCAAGTACTATGAGCCCGGGAGTTAAAGTTGAACCAAAATCAGTTGCGGTTTAACAAATTTTCTAATCTAAGAATTTAGTTATGACAAGGGAAGAAAAAGACCAGTTTATCGATGGCTTAACAACCAGAATAAATGAAGCTAATATATTTTATTTAACAGATATAGCTGGACTAAATGCAGAAAGTTCTTCAAGGTTAAGGAAAAATTGCTTTAATGGTAATGTTAAATTAGAAGTCGTAAAAAATACCTTATTAAAAAAAGCTTTAGAAAAAGCCGAAGGTAATTACGATGAACTTTATAGTACATTAATAGGAAATACATCTATAATGTTTTCAACAGTTGGTAATACACCTGCTAAAATCATTAAAGATTTCCGTAAAAAAAGTGAAATACCTTTACTTAAAGGAGCTTTCATTGAAGAAGCAATATATATCGGTGATGAGAATTTAGAATTCTTAACGAGTATTAAGTCTAAAGAAGAACTTATTGGCGACCTTATTGCTTTATTACAATCACCTGCTAAAAATGTTGTTTCTGCCCTTCAATCAAGTGGTGGAAAACTTGCAGGAATTGTTAAAACACTTTCAGAGCGACCTGAATAAAAATTGTACGCACTCAATAATCATAATAAATTAAATTGTTTAAAAATTTTAAAATAAAATAAAAATGGCAGATTTAAAAAAACTTGCAGACGAGTTGGTTAACTTAACTGTAAAAGATGTGAACGAATTAGCTAGTATACTTAAAGAAGAGTACGGTATTGAACCTGCTGCTGCTGCAGTTGCTGTTGCAGGACCTGCTGCAGGAGGCGGAGATGCAGGTGCTGGTGAAGCAAAATCAGAATTCGATGTTATATTAAAAGCAGCTGGTGCTTCTAAATTAGCAGTGGTAAAATTGGTTAAAGAATTAACAGGTCTTGGATTAAAAGAAGCTAAAGAATTAGTTGATGGAGCTCCAAAACCATTAAAAGAAGGTATTGCTAAAGATGAGGCAGAAGCTCTAAAAACTCAATTAGAAGAAGCAGGAGCTGAAGTTGAAGTTAAATAATCTTTAACATCTGAATCATATTAGGTTTAGATTCTTTTACGTTTTTTAAACGTTTCTGAATCTAAACCATTTTGTGCTTATAGACTTATACTCCAAGTAAATGGAAAACTGAGTCACGCTTTTACAGCGTGATGATTTGCAAAGAGTTATATTATTTTATAAACAAATGCCTCTAACGAGAGGTAATTTTAATAATAACTAAACTCATTTACATAAATGAACAAACCGTTGGTTCAAACCAAAAAGGCAGAAAGAATTAGTTTTGCCGCCACAAAAAGTCAGTTAACTTACCCTGATTTTTTAGACATTCAATTAAAATCTTTTCATGAATTTTTTCAATTAGAAACAACACCTGAGAATAGAGAACAGGAAGGACTTTTTAATGTATTTAGTGAGAATTTTCCGATTACAGATGCACGAAATCAATTTGTATTGGAATTTCAGGATTATTTCGTTGATCCACCACGTTATTCTATTGAAGAATGTATTGAAAGAGGTTTAACTCATAGTGTGCCATTAAAAGCAAAACTAAAACTGTACTGTACAGACCCTGAACACGAAGATTTTGAAACAATAGTTCAGGATGTTTATTTAGGAACTATTCCTTACATGACTAATAAAGGCACATTCGTTATAAATGGTGCTGAAAGGGTAATTGTTTCACAATTGCATAGATCACCAGGTGTATTCTTTGGTCAAAGTTACCATGCCAACGGAACTAAATTATATTCTGCCAGAGTAATTCCTTTTAAAGGTTCATGGATAGAATTTGCTACTGACATTAATAATGTTATGTATGCATACATTGACCGAAAGAAAAAATTACCTGTAACCACACTTTTTAGAGCAATTGGTTACGAAACAGATAAAGAAATTTTAGAATTATTCGACTTAGCTGATGAAGTAAAAGTAAGTGTTTCAGGACTTAAAAAAATATTAGGAAGAAAATTAGCTGCCCGTGTTTTAAAAACATGGGTTGAGGATTTCGTTGATGAAGATACCGGTGAAGTTGTTTCTATTGAGAGAAATGAGGTAATTATTGATCGTGAAACTGTTCTAGAAAAAGAACATATTGATCAAATTATTGATTCTGGATCAAAAACCATTATTCTTCATAAAGAAAATGTAAATACCGCTGATTTTGCGATAATTTACAATACCCTACAAAAAGACCCTTCGAACTCTGAAAAAGAAGCAGTTGAACACATTTACCGTCAATTAAGAAATGCCGAACCACCAGATGTTGAAACAGCAAGAGGTGTAATCGACAAACTATTCTTCTCAGAAACCCGGTACGACTTGGGAGAAGTTGGTCGTTTTAGAATCAATAAAAAATTAGGTTTAGATATTGCTGACGATGTTAGAACATTATCCAGAGAAGATATTATTTCTATCATTAAATACTTAATTGAATTAATCAACTCCAAAACTTTAGTTGATGATATTGACCACTTAAGTAACAGAAGAGTTAGAACAGTTGGCGAACAATTGTACAATCAATTTGGAGTTGGATTGTCAAGAATGGCAAGAACGATTCGTGAAAGAATGAATGTTAGAGATAACGAAGTATTTACTCCATCCGATTTGATAAATGCAAAAACATTATCATCAGTAATAAATTCATTCTTTGGAACCAACCAGTTATCTCAATTTATGGATCAAACCAATCCATTATCTGAAATAACTCATAAAAGAAGATTATCAGCTTTAGGTCCTGGGGGTTTATCTAGAGAAAGGGCTGGCTTTGAGGTTAGAGATGTTCACTACACACACTATGGAAGACTTTGTCCAATTGAAACCCCTGAGGGGCCAAATA
>CAYRAD010000217.1:0-5138 GCA_964422135.1 uncultured Vicingus sp. | reverse complement strand
GCAAAAAAAACATGTGGTTCGGAACTTCTGGAAACGGGCTTTTCCTTTTAAAAAAAGACATTTCCATCACTTACAATTCACCAAAAATTTTCTCCTCCACCACCAACACAATCGAAAAAATCAAAAGTGTTTCTGTGCTTTCCAATGTTCCTGACATTGACGAAAATTCTAAAATTATCCGTACAGATGTTGCTAAAACCGATTCCATTCCTCCTGTGGTTTTCGTTAACAACATTAAAATAAATGGTTTTGATACTGCCCTGATGAATTACTATGAACTCGGCTACAATCAAAATAACCTGGAAATAAACATCAGTGGAATTTTTACCGGAAAATCTGAACTGCAATACAAATACATACTCGAAGGCAAGGAAACCGACTGGAACTACTCCACCAATACCAATATTTACTACACTTCTTTGGCTCCGGGCAATTATACTTTTAAGGTTTTTGCCATGAACGACAGTGGTTTCTGGAGCAAAATTCCGGCAGTTATCACTTTTAGTATTAGTCCGCCTTTGTACACTTCTTTTTGGTTCATTTTTTCAATTATTTTCCTATTTCTAGCTATACTTTTACTCATCATTTTTATTGTTAACCGCAAAAAAAGACTCCGGGAATCTTTGCTGGAAGAAGAAAAACGAAAGGTTCTGATTTCTGAATTGCATGCCTTGCGTTCGCAAATGAATCCTCATTTTATTTTTAACACCTTAAGTTCCATACAAAGTTTTATAACGCAAAACAGTAGTAAGGATGCGGTATTTTATCTCTCCAAGTTTTCTAAATTGATGAGAGGAATTCTGGAAAACACCAAAAAACAAAAAGTAACCATAAAAGATGAAATTGAAATTCTGAAACTGTATATGGATTTAGAAAAACTCAGACTGGATAATAAATTTGATTATGAAATAATTGTTGATGAGGAAATTGATGTACAATTTGAACAAATTCCCCCCATGCTGATACAGCCTTATGTAGAAAATGCCATTTGGCATGGTATATCACCTAAAACAGGAACCGGAGTAATAATAATTACCTTTAAATTAGAGAAAGAGAATTTGTTAAAATGTGTGATAAAAGACGATGGTATCGGTAGAAAAAAATCTCTGGAAATGAGCAAAGAACCACGGAAAAAAACTTCGTTGGGCATGAGCATTACCAAAGAACGATTGGAAATTATCAACTCATTAAAGAACAGTAAACTCAGTATTAATATTATTGATTTGGAAAAAAACAATAGCCCAACAGGAACAAAAATAGAATTATTTATTCCATTAGATTAAACTTAAAATGATGTACAAAATTATAATTGTAGATGATGAAAAAGGATGTCGTGACTCGCTGGAAGGTTTGTTGAAAGATATCCCACAGATAAATATTGTCGCCATTGTCGATTCGATTAGAAAAGCAGAAGAAGCCATTAATAACCTGCAACCTCAGTTGGTTTTTTTAGACATTGAAATGCCCGAAGGTACAGGATTTGAATTGCTTGAAAAATTACCTGTCATTAATTTTGATGTCATCTTTACAACAGCTTACGACCAGTACGCCATAAAAGCCATAAAATACAGTGCACTTGATTATTTACTCAAACCCATCGACCCGATTGAACTTAGTGAAGCCATTAATCGTTTTACTTCCAAAAAAAATGATCTGGATCTGATTAATAACAAGTTCAAAACTTTACTCAGTAACCTGAGTGGAGAAACAAACCACCAAAAAATTGCCATTCCTGATGGCGAGGGTTTGAATTTTATAAAAATTAATAACATCATTCGTTTCCAATCGGACGGAAGTTACACCTATATGCACACATTAAACACATCCAAACCCACATTAATTTCTAAACCCATTGGTGATTATGAAGAAATGTTAAACAATGAATTGTTTATCAGAATACACCGTTCGCATTTAATTAACCTGCAACATGTTGTTAAGTATGTAAAAGGCGAAGGTGGTTATGCCGTTATGTGCGACAATTCGAAAGTGGAAGTTTCGAGACGAAAGAAAGCTGAATTTATTCAAGCCCTTTCTTCTCTTTAGCTGCGAGGTTTTTAAACAACGCATTTAAAAAAATGGTGGCAATAACGATGGTAGTTCCCATGTAAAATCCTGAAGACATGGTTTCTGTTTCTGGCCAAATCAATAGTGCTAATACAATGGAATAAATTGGTTCTAGGTTTACTGAAATGGTAACTGTATAAGGCGATATTTTTTTCATTACCTCAACGCTCACAATAAAGGCAAAAGCCGTACAAAGAATTCCTAAAATTATCAACCATTTTATATCTTCCGTAGGAATAATAAACTGACTAATATCTACTCCGTTAGCGAACAACATATAAGCGAATACCACTACAAATGCCCCTAATAATTCATAAAAAGAAATTAATTTGGCATTGGTTTCTTTGATTAAAATGCCATTTAATACAGTAAACCACGAAGCCAATGCTGCCGAAATTACACTGATAATCATTCCTAGCAAGTACTTAAACTCAAAACTAAAAATAAGATACAAGCCAATAACTATAACTAATCCAAACATTAACTCATAAGCTTTAATTTTTCGTTTAAAATAGATGGGCTCAATTAAAGAAGTGAACAACGTACTGCTCGAAAAACAAACCAAAGCAACAGAAACATTAGATACTTTAATGGCCATAAAAAAAGTTACCCAGTGTGTGGCAATAATAACGCCCACCAACAAGGTTTTTATCAATTGCTTTCTGGAAATTTTTAAAGACGATTTTGTAAATGCCAAATAAATAATAATTCCCACAAGTGCAATTAACAAACGATACCATACCAGTAAATAGGCATCTACGGTAATTAATTTTCCTAAAATACCGGTCAGGCCAAACAGCAAGACAATCAGGTGAAGCCAGATATGATATTTGTATTTTGATAACATAAGCGCCCAAAAGTAAATCAAATTTTAATAATCAATATCTTAAGGCTTAATTTTTAATTCATAAAAGCTGTATATTTGAACAAGAAAAATCAGTAATATGAAATCCAGTTTAGTTAATATTTCATTTATCATTATTGTATTGTTGCTGGTTTCCTGTGGAAATAATGGCACCTACTACGAGCAGATTAGTGAAAACAAAACCGTTATCAACAGGGTTTCGGATCTGAATAAATCAATCAGCGAAATCAGAAAATCGGAGAAGGGGAAAATAGTTAAAGAAGGAATCGATTTTTTAGAATATGAGTACCCCATTGGTAATAATGATAGTTATGTTGTGTCTTATTTTTTTGATGATAAAGGTTGTTATGAAGTAAGTATGGACTGCTATTTTGCTAAAAAAGATGATGCTGAGATTGTTAAAGATGGATTTAAAAATGAGATCAGTCAATCAGTTTATGGAACTCCGACAGAAGATAATGGCCTTTACAGGTGGAAAAATTCGGATGAATCTGTTTCTATCGAATTGGATTATATAAATACAGACCGGGGAATGTTAGTCCTTACCATTATGGCCAACGCCTGATAAATCTTTATTTTCTTTATCATCATCAATATTGGTAATTCCTCCGGAAATAATGAATTTCATAATATCGGTAGATTTACCCTCAATAGGTGTAACGCTATCTTTAGAAACAATAATTAAATTTCCTGTAAGTGCATAAGAAAAAGGCAAGTAAACCCCAATTTTTTCAGCTGAAATGCCTAAATGAGTCAAATCTTTCTGTGTGATAAAACCTATCCGTTCAACTCCACCTTCCATTTTAACCAAAACGGGTTCAGTAAACTTTTTTTTCTTACCCACAAAAGCCGAAAGTAAATCTTTTACAGAAGAATAGATTATTTTTAATAGCGGGGCTCTTTCGATTAGTTTTTCTAAACTTAAAATTCTGCGAACAACTAGTGTTCCTCCTAAAAATCCGGCTATGGTTACAGCCACCAGAATAATCAACAAACCCAATCCCGGTATTTTAACCGGCACCCAGCTATCAACTATAACTACCGATTTCCATACAACATACACAGTAGCCACAACAGGCACAACATATAATAATCCTTGTAAAAAATACCCAATTATTTTGTTCATGCTATAAGGTTTTTAATTCTTCCTGTAATTTCTTAGTCAGCGAAGTTACAATCAAATCATAAGAATCATCAATCCATTGGTAAATTAAACGATCTGAAATATCTCCTAAAGTGGACACACTGTTCCAATTGGTTTTATTCATGTGATATCCTGGGGTAACCCCATTAAATTCTTCCCGAAGTTCAATTGCTTTTTCGGAGTCACACCTCAAATTGATAAAAGTAAACGCTTCAACATCAGCTAAAGCAAACATTTTGCCCATAACCTTAAAGACCAGTGTTGTTTCATCAAAAGGGAAACCTTCACTTACTCCTTTTTTAGAGATGCAATAGTTCCTGTAATCTTCAATGTTCATTTATAACTATAAGGAAGTATTTTAGAGTATTTGTCTTTAGAAATTACAACCATTGAATGCATATTTCTTATTTCTTCAATGGGAGTTAATTTATCTTTTACCAATGTGTCAAAAGCAGCTATGTCTTTTACCATTATTTTTAATAAGTAATCGGCCTGCCCTGTTACGTTGTAACATTCTAAAACTTCATCTATTTTATTGATTTGTTCAATAAAATTATTAATGGCATTGTCTCTTTGCCTGATTAATGAGATTTGCATATAAGCACAAATTCCTAAATCTAGTTTCGATTCATCAACCAAAGCATGATAACTTTTTATGTAACCATTGCTTTCTAGTTTTTTTACCCTCTCCAATGTAGGTGCCGGAGAAAGTCCTATATCTTTTGACAATTGCAGATTGGTAATTTTTCCGTTTTCCTGCAATCTTTTTAAAATGCTTAAATCTAATTCGTCTAATTTCATGATGCCTTTTTTGCTCTTGATAAAATTTTCTTTTAAGAAATCAAAAATAACAAAATTAAAATTGGTTACTTGGTTTGTTTCTTAAAAATCAGGGGTAAATTTTAAACAATATTGGTTTGCTAGGAGAGGCATCATTTTCGAAACTTGCTATTTGAATGTTTAAAAAATAGGCCCCATCCTTTAGCTCTTCAGGCACAAAAATTAATTCTGATATGGTGCGTTGTTTTTGTATATTCTCAGGATAGTCACACAACGCATTTTAAT
>CAYRAD010000216.1:0-5139 GCA_964422135.1 uncultured Vicingus sp. | reverse complement strand
GTTGATAATTTAAAATTGATGGCTTTCCAATCAATATCGGTATTGTTATAAACAAACGCCCTATATTTTAGGTTAATCGGTTTATTAATGTCTTCTGCCCTAATGTCATAAGAAGGTGTCCAACCTGCATTGCTTACAATATACCTTAAATCAATTTCCGTTGTGGTTGCCATTTCAGCATTCAGCAACAAAGTAATTTCTCCTCTTGAATAGGTTGTTTTGGCATTCGCCTGATACAATTCATTGTTAATCCGATAGACCACTTTGTTATTTTTATCAACTTCCCTGTCAATTTTGGCAATTGCCTTGTTAATTTCCATAATCCGTGAACGGTAAAGGTCTGCGGCTAATTTTAATTCGCTAACAGATACTCCATTATTATTGCCTCCTATTGATTTATTCTGAATTAACATATCCTTTTCGATGTTATAAGCATCTTTATCATTATTTAATGCAACATTTTGTTGATTGATTAAATCAAGTGAATCCATTAATTGTTGAACTTTCGGTTTTTCCTTTACATTGGTCAGGTAATCAATTCGGTGTGAAATAGCCAATAATTCAATGTTATTGGTTGTAGTAACTTGGATGTTATCCGAATTAAACTTAGGCGATAATCCGGTAAAAATAACCTTGGTTCGTCCTTTTCCGAGGTCAATTTTTTTAGAACGATGAATTTCTGCACCATCCAAATAAATAATGGCCGATTTTATTTCTGTCGTAACTTTTAATTCTTTTTCATTTTGTGCCCACCCTGTTCCAATAATTATCGGAAGAGACAGAAAAACAAAACATGACAAGTAGATGATTTTTTTCATGGTATAATTTTTTTGTATTAGAGATGTGAAAGTTGCTTTCATTTCATAAAATTTGTTTTTATAACGAGTATTTATTTTACTAAACTACTTAATAATAAGCTACTTACTTCCTAATATTTAGGCAACTATCTGTTTTGTTTAGATAAATTATCAATCAACAAAACAAGACGAACTAATTAGAAGAAAGGTACAGAAAATAAACACTAAATCCAATGAAGTAAATTATACCTATCCAGCTTAATGCCTTTAAGAATAGCTTAGGCTTATTTTCTTCGGGCATGGTTTTTCCATTAATTACCAGATAATTTAAAACTCCTAAAATGGGCGAAGTAATGAATGCTATTTTAGTCGCAAAATCAACCATTGTTTTCATGTTAGTTAAGAATAAAGAAAGTATAATTACTGTTCCAATAACAACTATCAAAATCCAAACCCAATACAATGATTGATTGTTTGATTTTTTTGAACCTATTAACATTTCTGTTGAAGGACTGAGCACTCTTGGAAATGCATCCAGGCATGTTAAAGTCGTACTAAACATGGTAGTAAACGCTGCAATTGCAATAATATAATAGGCCCAATTCCCCAGACTGTTGGTGTAAATTCCTATCAGTTGATTAGCAAATTTTCCTCCACTTGCTTCCAGTTCAATTCCTGTTCCGTAAATGGTTGTTGCACCCAGGCCAACAAAACATAAAGCCAAAAATAATGTTCCCCAATAACCTATTTTAAAATCGAGCAAAGCCGATTTTAATGGGATTTTTTCCTTGATTTCATTGCTTTTCTCAACTGCCCAAATCGAATGCCACACAGTAATATCAAGAGGTGCAGGCATCCAACCCATTAAAGCAATTAAAAATAGCATGTTCGATTTATCTGAGAAAGAAAAAGTAGTCATGTATTCTGCATATTTTACCGTATTTCCTGTAAAGGATGCTATCAATGCAGCAATTGTTGTCAGTGATAAGACTACAATGATGAGCTTCATGACTTTGTCTAACAGCGAATATTTCCCAATCAATAAAACTGCTAAACAAATAACCAATAAACCTGAAGAAATAATCCAGGGCTGAAATGGCATTCCTGTTATTTCAGTAATTAATCCTGCAGTTACAACAGTTATTGCAGCTTGTATGATAAACATCGTACCAATTGTTATCAGCATTAAAATGACCAACGCCCATTTGCCTAATGCCTGATAACCATAAAGCATACTTTTTCCGGTACTTGCTGCATACCTGGGACCCATTTCAAAAAACGGATATTTTAAAAAATTTGCCAGAAATACAGCCCAAACTAATCCATACCCAAAATATGATCCTGCCCTTGTCGATTGAACTAAATGTGAAACTCCAATTGCAGCTCCGGCATACAACAAACCGGGACCTAACATTTTATACCAGGGTGTTTTCATTATTTTGAGGTTTTTTGAACTCCATAATTCGGTGAATATTTACCAAATTTATTAATATTTACCGTAAAAGCCTTATTGCACCAGTCAGTAATAATTAATTTGTCTTCAAAAATTTCAAATTTTCGGATATGTTCTACCCCATAATAGTTTGCCTGTAAGGTTATGGAAAGATCCTGCAACTCCAACAATTTACATTTTACTTCGCGTTCGAGATAAAATAAATGTTTCAGCTTGTTTTGTTCAATGCCTTCCACAATTATTCCGTGGTGTGCCTTGGTACTTCTGTATTCATTTCTTGCTTTAGGATTTGAAGAATAGACATAAGAGCCGGGGTCTTTAACAATATCTACCCCACCAACTTGTAATTCGAACGACAATTTATCGTTATGAACATGCCCCCAGCTATGGTGCATTTTTTTATTAGAAATAGTACTTATGGCTAAATAAAATTCGTCTGATTTAAACAGGTCAATTCCAAAATCCGAATAACTGTACCACTTTATATTATTGGTATTAATAGGAGAAGGGAAATCTATTTGAGTAGTTATTTGATGTAGATTACAAGTTGCCGGTTGCTGATACAATTCTTTATACTTTAGCTCTTGCTTGAACTCAGGAATTTTGAGTTTTTTGTTTCTCAAAATTTGCTCAATAATTAATTTTTGGTTTTCCTTAATGTGAGAAAAATAATCAAAATTATAGCCATCAAATAATCCGGAAAATCCTGCCAACAAAGAACCAGAGCTTAATAAATTACTTTTATTATCCTGGTCTTGATAAAAGATGAATAACCTTCCACTGTCATTGTCTCCAAACTGTGGCATTTCACCGTTTGGTTTCATTACATCAACAATAAATTTTTTTGCTTTAACTAATAAGTCTATGTATTTCTGATCAAGTTTTTTGTCATTTCTAAGCATAAAAACCGTAGCATACATCATCGCCTCAGTACTTAAACAATGATAAGTAGTAGAACCTTCAAAATTACCTCCATCATTAAGAAACTGTTTGTAAAATTCATTTTCCAATTCATATTCAGCTAAAATCCTCCATTGTTCTATTTCCTCACTTTCAAACAAATAATTGGAAACAAAAAGTAATCCTATTAAGTTGAACAGGTAATGGTTTCCGGCTGCACCTTCTTTTTTTTCTAAATGATGATAAATGAACAAACCATGCTGGTAAATTGAATTAATGAACATTTGATTGAATTGATCATCCAATATATCAGTTTCATCAATTTCATTAAAAAAATCGTAAGCCAATAATAAATTGGCCACCCTAATTCCCACATCCATTGTACATGCCCATTGAATACCCATACCCACAGGATTTGAAGCGATAAAATCCAAACACTGATTTTTAAACTCAAGAATCAATTCTTCTTTATTTTTCGCTCCTTTTGATGCAAAAGCCATTTGCAGGAAATGCTGTAATCGTCCTAATTCCCAACAGTTTTTAACATCTATACATTTAGTCTTATCCGGTTTCTGCTTGTCGAACTGCTTGGCCACATCAAACTCAAAACCACTTTTGATATCCAGTTGCCAGTTGATGAACTGGTAATTGTCAGAAATGTATTTAATTGTTTTTTTATAAAAATCCTGATGCTTGGAATGAAGTTCAATTTCCTTTTTTGCATTACGGTTTAACCAACCACTTCCGAGCAAATTAAACTCATGTTTTAGGTAATGATTAATTGCCACAGAATTTGAAGTTTTGTCAATTTCGGTGTCATCCAATAAAGAAATTAATCTATATTTTGATGATGCATTTCTGCACTCTTTGGCAGTGTAATCTATTCGCTTAGCCGACAACACTTTTTTCAATATTCTTTTAACAAGAACTTGAATTGGTATTTGTTTGGCTATGCTTAGTTTACTCAAAATAAATTATTTTTTAATTGATTTTTTGGCGGCATAAAAAACCGTACTCTCCAGTATATGATGAGATTTAATAAGTTTTAAACCCAATCTCATTATTCCTTTTATCATCGTAAAAATAAAATTGCTCGCTTTAATTGGTGGAGAATAAACCTGTTCTACTTTAAAACCTTGCCATCTCAGTTGTTCTTTAACCTGTCCAATTGTGTATTCCGTAACATGATAAGACGACATAAAAGCAATTTCCTGTCCGGCAGCAGCTTTAATTAAATTGGAGAAACGATACCTGCTAGGCGTTGAAATAATCAATAAACCGTTTGGTTTTAATACCCTACCCATTGCCCTTAGCATTTTAAGTGGATCGGGCACATGCTCCCACAAATTATTACAAACCACAATATCAAAATACTCATTTTGGTAAGGAGGATAGTAGGCATTTGCCGTTACAAAGTTTATTTCAGGAAAAGTTTTATGTGCAAAATCTATGGCCGAAACGGAATAATCCAAACCATGTACTTCAAAATTCTTAAATTCCTTTTTAATCACATCAGTAAAATGCCCTTCACCACAGCCAATATCTAGTAATTTTAAATTCTCATTTTTAGCAGATTTGGGAATTAGATCGAGTGTTGCTTTTAATCGTCTTTGCTGGAAATCACTTTCCATTTGATCCATTACCACATACGGATCATTGTCTTTATATTCATCAGAACTTTCTATTTCTTCGGGTTTCAGGAAGATGTAAAATCCATTTGCATGACGACAACAAGAGTATTCTTTTTTGTCTTTCATCCATTCCTCCAATGAGCAACAATCTTTAGTTAAGTCAATTTCTTTTTTTGTTTTATTGTTAAAATATAAGTTCATTCAGCTTTTTTCTTGTTTAATAGTTCCCTGTAATAATCCATCATTTTTTGGATGTTTCGTTCAAAGTTAAATTCTTTTTCGATAATTCTTTTCCTGTTTTCCAAAATCACTTCTGAAGTCCTTTTTCCATTAATTATTTCTTCCATTTGTTGAGCAA
>CAYRAD010000215.1:0-5185 GCA_964422135.1 uncultured Vicingus sp. | reverse complement strand
TATTGGGATTTTGGTGATGGATTTAATGGTGTAGGTGTTAGCCCAATTAGTCATCAATATACTTTTGTTCCACCATCTGGTCAAACCATTGCAAAATTAATAATGACAAATGCTGATGGATCATGTCCTTTTACAGTAGATACCATTGTCAATATTTATGAAGTTATTGCTGATTTTGATAGAAATTTTAATGACATTGATACAGCCTTATGCTTCCAGCCATTCCCTTTTACTAATAATTCAACAAATTCAAATGTATGGTACTGGGATTTTGGAGATGGGCAAACTTCAAATATAGAACAACCTTCAGTTCATAATTATGCATCTCCTGGTGTTTATCAGGTCACAATTGCCGTTCAAAATTCTATATTAACTTGTACTGACACACTCACAAAAGAAATAATCTTACATCCAATACCAGAAATTTCAGCATTAGCAGATACAATTTGCGAAGGAGATATTGGAGCTATAGATGTTGTTGACCCTAATAATAACTGGTCGTATTGGTGGAATACAAATTCAGGCATATTAATTACTAATGACAGTACACCTAACGCAACATCTCAACCAACATATTCAACACTGTTCACAGCACATGTTGTAGATTCTAATGGGTGCATAAATTCTACTAATACCACACTTTATGTAATTAATGAAATATTTTTAAGCGATTATGACACCATAATAGGTATGGGTGATACGGTATATTTCCCAATCAGTGTTGATCCTTCATTCTATGATTTTACATGGACACCTGAAGAAGGGCTGAGTTGTTTAGACTGCACACCACCTTATGTTACACCTATGGAAGATGTACAGTATCATCTGGAAATGACTGACATTCCTAAGGGATGTTTTACAAAAGAGGCCGATTACATCGTTAAAGTACATCCTGAAACATTCGTAACCCTCCCTACTACTTTCACACCTAATGGCGATGGGGTTAATGATGTTATTTATCTTGAAGGTTGGGGAATTAAAGAAGTAATAGAATATAAAATATTTAATCGTTGGGGAGAATTGGTTTTTGAAAGCTATGATAAAAATATAGGTTGGAACGGTTATTATAAAGGTGTACTACAAAATAATGATATCTATGTATATAAAGTACAAGTGCTAACCTATCGGGATGAAACCCAATCTATAGAGGGTCATATTAATTTAATGAGATAGTATTTAGAATCACCTTTTATTAATTTTTTCTTGAATTATACATTCTATTTATCTAAATCAATAGATAAGTTAACTCAACGAAACTTCTAATTGACAAATTTTTAATTGAAAAGCCTCATTTTCACCATTAGCTTAGTCAAAAAATTAGACGATTAATTCTTTGAAACAAATATTGTAATAATACATAACAATATACCGTTCTTTTATTATCATCCAAAGGCTTGTTTAACTAAAACCACTGTATTATGAAAACTTATCTTTCTCTTAGCGTATTAATATGCACAATGTTTTGTGTTAAAGCTCAAAATGCTACAAAATCAACATTTATCTTTAATAATAACAAAGGGTTAAGCTCAATTGAAGAAGAAAAACTTAAAGCCATTTATCATACCATGTATGATCAGAATTATCACTGTTTCAGCTTAATTTCTGATGAAGAAAAAAGCCTATACCAACAGCAAAAACTTATTAGGTTAATAAAATTCAGGGCAACTACACTTCAGCAATATTACATTACAGAACAAGCTGTTGAACCTCAAAATGTGTTTATTAAATATGGCGGTGATTATCCGACTTTGTGGTTGTACAAGCCTAAATCAAGAAAAACAGCCAGTGGCGAAATAAACTTAGACAATACAGAACAACAATGTTTTTCATTCAATACAGCCACAGCTAAAACAATTACAACTACCAACGGAAATAAATTTTACTTCCCTCCCAACGCTTTTGAGACAAAGAATGGTATGCCGGTAATTAATCAGAACATTACTATTTGTCTTTATGAATTTATGGATAAAAAATCATTGGTTTTTTCAGGTTTAACAACAGATGCAAATGAAAAAATGCTCGAAACTGGTGGCTCATTTTATATAGAGGCTAGTTTAAATGGCGAGGATTTAAAACTTAGTAAAGGAACATCTTATAGTGTTGAAATGAGAACAGAACAGTCTTTTCCTGATATGTTTACTTATTATGGTGGAAACAAGGACGGTCTAATTAATTGGGATGTTGACAAAAATGAACCTGTTTTAGTTAACAATAAACCTACAATCAGTAGTTCTCCTGAAATAGAACAAGTTAATTATGATGAATATGGAGATGAAATGATTCAAAGCTATTACGAAGATGATGAAACTATATATGAACTATCGGCAAGCAAACTGGGCTGGATAAACTGTGATCGTTTTTATGAAGCAAAAAACACCACAACTTTTGCTATTAATGTTAATAGTAAAGAACCATTAGTTGTTCGTTTAGTATTCAGAGACATCAACTCGGTTATGCCATGTTACTCCAATTCCAATCATAAAGACCAATACGAAGCAACAGGCATACCCAAAGGAGAAAAGGTACTCGTACTCGCCTATTCTGTTAAAGACAATAATGCTGTATTAGGTTATAAAGAAGTAATCATTGGTGAAAACCCAACTGAAACTATTGCTTTAAATGATTTGAGTAAAACAAGATTTAAAAGTGCTGTATCAGAGTTGTTAAACTAATTAACAACAACTTTTATTACCTGTTGACCATGTTTAATGAAATATAAACCACGATTAAAATCACTAACAGAAATTGAAATTGTTTGCTGGTTAGTTTCTGGTTCAACTTTCTTTATCAATTGCATGGCAGTATTATAAATTTCTATATTTCTTTTAGCCTTATTCTCTCCGGATAAGGTAATATTAATCATGTTTGTTGCCGGATTAGGATATACAGTAAAAGTGTTGAAAATAGAATGTTTATCATCAATTTCGGTTACATTAGATATTTTAGAAACACCTGAACTGGTGGCTACCCACAAATTATCCTGACGATCAACCTCCATTTTTCTAATCACCGGGCCAACAAGTCCATCATTTACATCATAGTCAACCCATTGTAATCCACCATACATAGCAATACCACCAACAGTAACCAGATAGTTTACATATATACCGGTCCAAACTTCACCTGAAGAATTTATCTTTATATCCTCTACAGGATTTAAAGTATCAGGTGGTGGCAGTACATACATAATAGTATGTGCATCAATCATTGTATTGCTACTGTTATAAACAGATATGCCTTTGGCTGTTCCAATCCATTTATTATCAGCATCGTCTATTGCTATGGAACGGACAATATTACTTAATAAGCCACTATTTGATTGGTTGTAAATGGTAAATGTCGATCCATCGAATTTAACAAACCCACCAAGACCACTTGCCAGATAAACATCATCATTCGAATCAAAATCCACATAATTTACTCCGCCAAATGGTAACCCGTCACCTGTTCCATAAGCAGTGAAATTGGTACCATCATAAACAGTAGCTCCAGAAAATTCTCCAAACCAAATATCACCATTCGCAGCTTGTTTAATGTAATTAATCCGGTCATTACCCAATCCATCTGAAGTTGTGTAGGTGGTAAAATTTGATCCATCAAAAACACTGGTTCCATAATCGGTTCCCACCCATATATTATTATTATTGTCAATTCCTATTGCAGTAATTACATTATCAGCTAATGTAGGATAACTCGTTGTTGTATAATAAGTCCAGTTGCTCACTTTATCAAATTTTGCTATACCGTTCTGAGTGCCAAACCAAATATTACCTGCTGTATCTTCTACTAAACAATTTACATTGTTATGAGGTAAACCGTTTGATGTGGTATAATTGGTGAAAGTTTGAGCATTTAACTGCATAGTAATAAGTAGAATAAATGCACATAATAAATAGTTGTTTTTTTTCATGTTTTTATCATTTAATAATGAGCTTCTTAGTTGAAGTATAATTATTATTAGTTAATGTTATCGTATAAAATCCACTGGAAAAATTATTAATATTAATAGAATAAACTGTTGAAGAAGAATCAGAATTGGTATGAACAACTTCTCTTCCGTTAATATCTCTTATAATAATTTGATATGCTTCTGGTTGTTTAACCCGAATGTTTACCACATCATTTGCAGGATTCGGGTACATTAAAAAATCTTCTTCTTTTATAGCAACAATTTCATCAACACTTATTGGCCATAAATTAACTGAATTAAAAGTTGCATTAACATACACCCATGGTCCTGTTCCATTTGGGATTCTTCCGTAAGTAGCATTCCCTGCGGTTTGTGCTCCGAAAGTAACTTCATCAATCACTATTCCTGAAGAATTACTCAAGTAAACCGATTCACCAGTCGCAGCCAATTTGAAGCCTGCATGAATTCCTGTGTCCAAAGTATCTTTATCAGCCCAAATTATTAAGTAATCATATCCCTGTATAGAAATATTTGGGAATGTCCACTTTTTTAAGTTCAAATTATCATCAGATAAATAATAACCATCCAATGAAACAGGATTTGAAGAGTTGTTATAAAGCTCGATCCAATCCTCATATTGTCCCTGATCATCTGCCCAAAGACTATTATTTATAGCACATAATTCATTCAAAACAACATCTCCATCAACAAATAATTCATAGTATTCATAAGCTGCACGTTCAGGTGAAAATCTACCTGCAGAATCATTCTCTGCATAAATGTAATATTCCACTGTATGTCCAATATTCATCAATTGAAAGCCATAAATACTATCTCCAGCAATACCATCATTATGGTTTCCATCATCCAACATATCAACTTTCTTAAAAAGAGCTGTGCTGCTGTATCTGTAATAAAGAATTACACTATCTGCATTGGTAACTTTTGCTGTAATCCAAACACTATCTCCTATAGTTAAATTTGTAGGTATTGAATTAATATTAGTAATAGCTGGAGCACCTTGAACACCAGGATAAGTACTTAAATAGGTGTTTCTTGCGTCCATTAAATCCGTAATACCTGGGTAATCTACCAAATCTGTTACTGTTGATGTTAGATTATCTGTAAAATTGTTATACGTATAAAACTTATTGGTATCATTTTGAACGTCAGCATCAATCAATGTTTGCATAGCTGTAGCTCTAGTAAGGTAATCCTGATTCGCGAAATTTTCTTCCATTATTGTTCTTATATGAGCAATATACATGGCAGAAG